>JAICRQ010000571.1 GCA_025966435.1 Anaerolineales bacterium
AGTCGCTGGAGAATCACCTCGGCGTCGATGACGAGCCCGCCAGCGCACAACTTTTGGCGCGGATAATGAGCTTTTTCCAGAATTAGAATGCGATCGATGAGATGGGGAAAGTCTCTGGCAAGATGAAGAGCGGTGGAAAGCCCCGAAGGTCCGCCGCCGATAATAAGAATGTCACGCTCGAACATGTTTCTAAATACGTGATGGATCTATAGTACGACACCGCTGGGAGACATTAATAAAATCAATTAGTGCCGCAGAATTTGCGATAGGAATAATTTTGTGCGGTCATTCTGTGGCTCATTAAAGATCTGGTGCGGCGTGCCCTGCTCGACGATCTCGCCTTTGTCAAAGAAAATCATCCGGTTGGCGACAGCCCGGGCGAAGCCCATCTCGTGGGTCACCGCGACGATGGTCATACCGCTTTGCGCAAGCTCGATCATCACATCCAGCACTTCCTTGATCATTTCCGGGTCGAGCGCCGAGGTAGGCTCATCGAAGAGCATGATACCCGGCTGCATGGCGAGCGCCCGCGCAATCGCCACACGTTGCTGCTGCCCGCCGGAGAGCTGCGCGGGAAATTTATCTGCCTGCTCCGGGATGCCCACGCGGCGGAGCAATTGCATCGCCTGTTCCCGCGATTGTTCTTTCGGCACGCGGCGTACCCAGGAGGGTGCCAGCGTGATATTCTGCATCACGGTCAGATGTGGAAACAAATTGAACTGTTGGAAGACCATCCCCACTTCCTGACGAATCTTTTCCACATTGCGGATGTCGTTGCCAAGCTCGACGCCGTTAATAATGATCTGTCCCTTCTGATGCTCCTCGAGGCGGTTGAGACAACGAATAAAGGTGGATTTACCGGAGCCCGACGGACCAAAGATGACGACCACCTCCCCCTTCTCTACAGTAAGGCTGATGCCTTTGAGGACATGGAACTGGTCGAACCACTTATGCACGTCGCGGCAGATAATGATCTCTTGTGAATTGTTGGTTTCGGTCATGTAATTCTCCAAACCTACAAGACCCTAAAGGTCTTTTTTGCAACGGAATTATCAATTATTTTACGCATGCCTCGTTTGGACATTATCGTTTGTTTTGGCGGAGACCTTTAGGGTCTAAAGACTCCTCTACCTTTTCCCTACACCAAGAGCTTCTTCCATGCGGCGGTTACCATAGGTGAATGCCAAGTTGAACGCCCAGTAAATAACAAATGCAAAGAGAAATACCTCGCGATGGGTGCCAAGCCATTCGGGTTGTGCCAAGATCGAACGTGCAACTCTCACAATTTCGAACAAACCAATGAGGGCGACGAGGCTCGTATCTTTGAATAGGCTAATGAAGGAGTTGAATAATGCGGGGATCACGGCGCGTAAGGCTTGTGGCAGGATGATGAATATTGTAGTTTGTGTGCCGTTTAGCCCCAACGCGTGTGCGGCCTCATATTGCCCACGATTGATAGCTTGCAGCCCGCCGCGAACATTTTCCGCCTGGTAAGCAGCTTCAAATATGATGAAGCCCACCATGGCGCGGAAGACTCGCTCAGGCGGAGGAATATCAATGGGTAGGAAATAAGGGAGGAGAATGGAGGCCATGTAGAGAATGGTGATCAGCGGAACTCCCCGAATGAGTTCAATATAGCCAATGCTGAAATAACGAATGATCGGAAGCTTACTGCGCCTGCCAAGCGCCAACAGGATCCCAAGGGGAAGGGCGCCAAAGTTGCCGACAACCGTCAGTAGCAGAGTCAGCATGAGTCCCCCCCACAGATCGGATTTCACGGGTGGAAGTGTCGCAATGTATCGTGTTCCTCCAATCAAAAGGAAAACAAGGGGGAAATATAATAACCAGCCTATGGTAGCGATAAGTGGCCCGCGCGGTAGATAAAGTCCTATGAAATAAAAGATCAGAAGACTGGCCAGTGCGATCAGCCATTCCTCCCAGACGTCCCACCCGAAGAACAAAGAGATTGCGATGAATGCGAGCCCTGCGCCAAGCGTGATCAGCGCGAAACCGCGAACGGCATTCTTCCACACCCCCCAGGAAATACCGATCAATGCGGCGAGGATAAAAATCGTCAGCCAGACACGCCCGATCTGCTCCCGTGGATACAAGCCGATCATGAAAAGTGTCAGGTTCGCTTCGATCACGCCCCAGCGCGCTTCCGTCGTTGCCCATTCGAAAGCAGGTCTCAGGAGCAGGTAGAGCAGCCAGGCTGCCACAAGCGTCAGCGCGACGTTGTACCATGTGCTGAACAGATTCTTCCGAACCCATGCCAGCGGACCCACAATCAGCCGTGGAGGTTTCATTTCGACCGTGTCAATCGCTGCCATATTAACGCTCCACCAGTTGGATACGCTGGTTGTAAATATTCATCAACAGGGATGTGAACAGACTGATGCTCAGGTAACTCAACATCATGATCGTAATGATCTCGATCGCCGCGCCGGTCTGGTTAAAGATCGTCCCTGCCACGCTAAA
>JAICRQ010000395.1 GCA_025966435.1 Anaerolineales bacterium
AAGTTTCCCCTGCTCGGACGTCTGCTAAGCGAGAGACAGATCGACTTCTTCTCCACCTTCTTCCCCCCGGTGTTCATCTCGGAGATTGAAGGAATTACATCCCAGGCGACTGGCAAGGAAATAAAAGGATGGTTTCTCGCCTGTCCTTATACACCCCGGCGCATGATGGAACTGCCAGAACAAACTGTATACCGGAAAATTATCCAGACAGGACGCCTGGCAGAGAAACTCGGCGCACAAATTCTCGGGCTCGGCGCTTTTACGTCTGTTGTTGGAGATGCCGGTGTTACAATCGCCAAAGCTCTGGACGTACCGGTCACTACTGGCGATTCCTACACCGTCACCGTCGCCGTGGACGCGCTCCGGGAGGCGGCCCAAGTTATGGATATTCCTCTCAGCGGGGCGACAGTTGCCGTAGTCGGTGCGACCGGTGCCATAGGGCAGGTCTGCGCGGAACTGTTGTCAGAAGATGTGGAACGCCTGTACTTGATCGGACGCAGGCGGGAAGCACTTGAAGACTTGCGCGCTAGGCTTCTGGCTCGAGCGCGAGCTGAGCTCATCGTCAGCACCAGTATGGACGTCCTGGCGGATGCCCAGCTGATCCTGACAGTGACCAGTGCCATTCAGGATGTGATCCGCCCGGAGCACCTGCAACCCGGTAGTGTGGTCTGCGATGTCGCTCGTCCCCGTGATGTTTCTGCAATGGTGGCGGCGGCAAGAGATGATATATTAGTGATTGACGGTGGAATGGTCGATGTGCCAGGACCCGTTGATTTCCACTTTAATTTCGGTTTTCCGCCAGGCAAAGCTTATGCCTGCATGGCAGAGACAATTGCCCTGGCCCTGGAAGGGCGTTTCGATGACTATACATTGGGTAAGCATCTTACCCGCCGGCGCGTGGAAGAGATCAGCGCCATGGCGAGAAAACATGGGTTTCGCTTGAGCGGGTTCCGTTCGTTCGAGCGAGAAGTCACACAACAACATATTGAGACCGTGCGCCGCAATGCGAAGAAGGCTCGCAAGTTGCACGCGGCGCGCATGTAATTGGAGGCTGCTTATGGGAAAAGCCCGCCTGTTAGTGGTAGAAGATGACATCGATATTGGCAACATGCTAAAGATTTACTTCAGCGGCATGGACTTTGACGTTGATGTTGCCATGCGCGGCAAGGACGCGCTGGAAAAGACTAAGCAAGTGTTGCCGCATTTGATCGTTCTGGACATCATGCTCCCCGATATAGATGGCTATGAGGTGTGCCGCAATCTGCGTACTAATATGCGCACCAGCCACATCCCCGTGATCTTCCTGACACAGAAGGATGAGCGCAGTGACAAACTGCAGGGTCTGGAGTTGGGCGCGGATGATTACATCACCAAGCCGTTCGACATCGAGGAGCTCAAGTTGCGGGTGCAGGGCGCGATCAAACGCGCCGAACGGGAAAGCCTGACCGACCCCCGTTCGGGACGGCCCGCGGGACGACTCATCGAAGATCATTTACGTCGCATCATCCGTGAGAAAGGCTGGGCTTTGCTCGATACGGGGATTAATCATTTCGAGCCTTTTAAGAATGTATATGGTTTTGTAGCTGGTGATGACGTCATTCGGTTCACTTCCATGTTGATCGGCGAAGTTGTGGATGAACTGGGGACTACCTCGGACTTTATCGGTCATGCCGGTGGAGATAATTTCATCATCCTCACGAAGGAAGAAAAAGCAGCTGCCATCAAAGCGCGCCTTAAGGAGAGATTCGATAACGAAGTGCTCACGCACTACAACTTTATGGATCGCCAGCAGGGGTTTATCCAATCCCCCGCGCCCAGCGAAACCATGGTGAAAGCGCCTTTTATGACGATGGCAATCGGCGTAATTTCCGCAAGCCAACATTCCTTTGCCGATATCCGCGAGATTACGGAGCTATCTGCTGAGGCTCGCCGTCAGGATGCCGCGGCTGGCGGATAAGGTGCTATCAGAGAATGTTAGCTGGGCTGGAAGCTGGCCTTGCATTAGTTATCCTTGCTGTTGTACTGGGGGTTCTAGTACTGACAGTGACCTGGTTGCGCCAGTTGCCGCGTAACGCTTCGATTGCTTCCCAGTCCAGGGCAACATTTGACTCCCCCGAACCCCCTCCTTTATTAAATGAAGCAGTATTGATCGTCCAGGTGGGTGGACGCGTCGAATACGCAAATGATCTGACGCGCGAATGGTTTGGTTTGCGCGAGGGCGAGCAGCCAGATCTGGAACGGCTGATTCGCCGTGCGCGTCCCGCGGAGGATTTTCTCAATTTATGCGCGCGGCAGGGACAGAAAAGACTCTCCGTGGGTGGGCGGCTTGTGGATGCGACCTCGTATCAGGTCCCGGGACCATACGCATTGATGCTGATTTCCATGCGGAACGTGGAGCTTTCTACAGGTCTCGACGAGTCAGGCTCTGATTCTTCCATGCTGCGGATCATTTCTGATTTCGGGAAGAATGTATCCGCAAGTCTGGATCTGGATGATACGTTATACGCCATCCTGATCAATGTTTCTCACCTCGTCCCGGCTGATGTGCTGGAGGTAAAAGTCTGGGATGAGGCTACACAGTCTCTTATTCCTTATACACTGGAGTCTTCTGGTTCATCCCGCGCTGTGCAGGCGGAGCATTCTCAATTTGGCGAGCTGACGAATGTGCTGCGCTCCCGTCAAACATCCCTGCTCCTCCCGGATACCCATACCCATGCATCCGACCTGACTCTGCCGGATTTGAATGGAAGTTCGCCGGTACAGTCCTATCTGGGAGTTCCACTCCTTGTCGACCGGCAACTAATCGGTACGCTGGAGATCGGTCTTTTATCCGCAGGAGTGCTGGGGCAGCATGATCACGATCTGGTTCAGCTTATTGCCGCGCAGGCGGCTTATAGCATCCGTAACGCACAGGTGTTTGCCAGCGAACAGAACCGCGCTGCCGAACTAAACAGCCTTGCCAGTTTGTCGCAGGTGTTTAGTGCCTCACAGGACTACACCAATCTCATCCAACGTTTGGTGGAGACAATTACGCCGCTTTTTTCCGTGGAGATCCTCGGGTTTCTTTTATACGATGAAAACAAACGCACGCTGGAGGGGCAAATCCCGTTTCAGGGTCTGCCGCGACATATTGTTGAGATCTATCGCACAACGATTGAGCCCGATAGCCCTGCCGAAAAATTATTAACCGATCGAAGCCTTAACATCACGCGCAATGCTGCAGAAGACATCGTCTGGCGTTACCTTGGGTTACAAGATGTTGCGCAGGCAGCTAGTTTGCGCGAATCTGTCCTTGCGCCACTCGTTGCCGGTGAGCAAGTTGTAGGGTACCTGCAACTGTCTAATCACCGCCATGCTTCGGTCGATTTTTCCAACACAGAGCTGCGTTTGATCCGGGCGGTTGCCGATCAAGCTGCGGGAATCATTGAAAATTCATTTGTTGTGGAGCGGACCCGCCAGCGTGCCATGCGCTCTGATGCCCTGCGCCGCATTGCCAGCCTGGCAGCCTCCACAGCAACACTGGATGAAATCCTTCGTTTCTCGGCGCAGGAACTGGCTCATCTCTTCCAATGTGACCTGACAGCCATCTTCCTGCTTGATGAGCAACTCGGTGAGCTTCGTTTGCATCGCGCTTCGGTGGTGGGTGCCTCTGAGGATGCTATCCAATCGCTGGCGCGCCTTCATGTGGACGATCCTCAGTATGGCCGTACGGTCTCTGGAAGTCAGAAGCCCTATCTTTCAGGCCGCTTGAGCTTCGATCCTCGAGTTCTGCCTGTCTACCAGCCCCTGGTTAATATCCTTCAGGTCGAATCAGCTATTGTCGTGCCGCTGGTGCATAGCGATAGAAGCGTGGGCGAGCTAATGCTGGGAAGCCGCAAAACGGAATTCTTCAACAATTA
>JAICRQ010000117.1 GCA_025966435.1 Anaerolineales bacterium
CGGTTCCACACTGGGGATTTTCGACATTCCCCTGATTCCCTGCTCGGGAACCTTTCGAGTCATCAGCATCCAGGGCGAGACGCTTGAACTGAAAGCCGAAAGGCTGCAGGGTGAATGCGGGCAAGCCGATTCGGAGTCGCTGGAGCTGCTGCCGGACGGAACGCTGCGCTATCAATCCAAAGGAAAAGGCTGGGAAACACAGGGTATTTTGCGACGTATGAATCAGTAAAGAGATGGGAGATATGAATCGAGCCTGGTGGAAGGAATGTGTTGTTTATCAGATCTATCCGCGCAGTTTTTATGACAGCAACGGAGATGGGATCGGTGATTTACGGGGAATCCTGCAAAAGCTCGATTATCTGAAGGAGCTTGGCATCGATGTGGTCTGGCTGTGTCCGGTGTACAAATCTCCTAACGATGATAATGGTTACGACATCAGTGATTATCAGAATATTATGGGCGAATTTGGAACACTGGCAGACTGGGAAGACTTGCTCGCGGAAATGCACAAACGCGGCATCAGGCTGGTGATGGACCTGGTGGTAAACCATACCTCGGACGAGCATCCCTGGTTTATTGAATCCCGCAAATCGAAGGACAATCCCTACCGCGATTTCTACATCTGGCGTCCTGCCAGAGATGGACAGGAGCCGAATAACTGGCGCTCGTTTTTTAGCGGTTCCGCCTGGGGATATGACGAGCAGACGGATGAATATTATCTGCACCTTTTTTCGAAAAAACAGCCAGACCTGAATTGGGAAAACCCCCGGGTGCGTGAAGAAATCTATACGATGATGGATTGGTGGCTGCAAAAAGGGATCGATGGCTTTCGGATGGATGTCATTAATATGATCTCCAAAGTGCCCGGGCTCCCCGATGCACCTGAGGTGACCCAGGACCGCTACCAGTTCGGCGGACAATATTTCATTAACGGGCCGCGCTTGATGGAGTTTCTGACGGAAATGAAACAAAAGGTGCTTTCCCGTTACGATATTCTCACTGTAGGGGAAACGCCTCTTGTCACTACCCAGGATGCTATCCAGATCGCCAATGAGGAAACAGGGGTACTGAAGATGGTCTTCCAGTTTGAACATATGGATTTGAGCGCAGAAATGGGAGCCGAGCCCGGAACGAGCAAATCATCCAGACTTCTGGACTTGAAGGCTGTCATGTCCCGCTGGCAAAGGGACCTGGATGGGCACGCCTGGAATAGCATTTACCTCGGGAATCACGACCAGCCCCGATCGGTATCTCAATTTGGGGATGATGGTCCATACAGGGTGGAATCTGCCAAGCTGCTGGGGACGTTTACCCACATGCTCCAGGGCACGCCTTATATATATCAGGGGGATGAGATCGGGATGACGAATGTCGCTTTTGATTCGATTGAAGAGTATCGGGACGTGGCAACCCGGAATATGTATAAGGAAGCAGTGGAGAAAAAAGGACTGGATCCCGCGGACGTGTTGAAGATTGTCCATGCGAAAAGCCGTGACAACGCCCGCACGCCCATGCAATGGGACTCAAGCGAACATGCCGGCTTTACCAACGGGGCACCGTGGATCCGGGTCAACCCGAATTATGAAGACATCAATGTCGCGAATGCACTTGCTGACCCTGACTCTATTTTCTACTACTACCAGAAACTGATCCGACTACGCAGGGAACATCCTGTCATTGTCTATGGCAGCTACAACCTGCTCCTCGCGGACCATGAAGAAATCTATGCCTTTACTCGAACACTGGCAGATGATCGTTTACTTGTGATATTGAACTTTAGCAGGAACTCGCCAGAGTTTAATCTGCCCGAAGGCATTTCCTTTACCAGCACAGAAGTATTGATTAGCAACTATGAAGTGAATTCAGAGGAAGATATTCACGAGATCACACTCCGACCGTTTGAAGCGCGTGTGTATCGTTTGAGGTAATTTCCTTATATCTTTGCTCCCCACGCCGTCCTCAGCATGGAAATTAACGAGCTCGACTCGAACATGATCATAGGATAGAAAAACTACTGCAAACAATCAAATTTGATAGCCCGGTCATCCCCCCATGGTCAGGCATAGCGGAAAGTCATTTGTGCTATGATGAGTTCCAAGGAAATTATTGATCGTTTCTTTTGGAGGCAGCAATGAATACGAAAATTAAGCTGGCTGTTCGCTGGCCGCTCGTGGCGGGATATCTGGGTCTTATCTTAGTTTTAATGGCTTGTGCGACGATCAGCAGTGCTGGTACAGGCGCCATTCCAACAGCACCAACAGCGGCTGCTACGCAGGTCACTCCCGAAGCCGCACTGCGACTGGAGAAGGGGGCGGTCGAAATTCGCACGGAAGATGGAGATTGGCTGCCTGTGGGAGGCGAAACCACCTTTGAGATTACCGGCGAGCTACAAAGCACAGACCCCTGGATGGTCACCGGGAATACCTTTGCCACCCGGGACTCGACCCAGATTGACGAAGGACTGCAAGCCGGCGACCGGGTACGAGTAAAAGGCGTCATTCTGGAAGATGGGACCTGGCTGGCGTACTCGATTGAACGCGTGGAAGCGGAAGAGCCCTCTGCCCCGGTGATTATTTTGATCGGCAAGGTGGCATCTATCGATCCCTGGGTGGTAAACGGGATCACGCTCAACGTGACAAGCGATACCCTGATTGGCGAGGGGATCGAGCCCGAGATGATCGTCAGCGTGAAAATCCTGCTCCTGGAGGATGGCACCTGGGAAGTGCTGAGCATCGTACCCCTGGCTGATTTTACAGACGTCCCTGGCTGTGCCACCGTGACGGCGACTGTTATCAGCGTGAGTGGGAATGAAATTCAGCTTGTCGGCTGGCCCGTAATTACACTTGAGGATAATGTGAAGATCGAAGACGATCAGGGTGGCGAGGTGACGCTCAGCGGAGATGAGCCGGTCCTGGTGGTCGTATGCTCGTCGGACGATGGACAGATCCGCATCACCCACATCATTATCCTGAATGTCGAGGAAGGCGAAGTTCCGTCGGGGGAAGGGAGCGAGAAAGTACTGGTCTGCCACAAGCCCGATAAAAAAGGCGGACACACATTGAGTATCGCCTCTTCCGCGGTCGATGCGCACCTGGGTCACGGAGATAAATTGGGTCCCTGTCCTTAGCCCGTTCCACGCGCTATCCTTATGGGGTTTTATGCTACAATCCTGACCGTTCGCCAGGATACAAACATGACTCAATGGCTCTCAGAAAACCGCAGATTGCTCCTGCGCCTGTTTGGGACAGTAGTAGCAATTGTGTTGATCGTCCTGTTGATTCGGCAGGAAGGGTGGGCGGAGATCGTTAACTCCCTCAGGCAAATTTCCCCCGTTAGCTTTTTTCTGGCTCTCGTATCTTTACTGATCTCGCGTGTGTTTGTGATCGCGCGCTGGCATGTGCTGCTGCGATCGGGTGGGGTCACGATTCCCTTTTCCCGCAGTGCCGAGCTGACGTTGATGGGACTCTTCGCCTCGCACTTCCTTCCGACGACGATCGGTGGCGATGTCGTCCGCCTGGCGGGTGTGATGCAGATGGGCTTCGACCGCGCCATCTGCCTGGCATCTATCGCCGCGGATCGCCTGGTGGGTCTGGCAGGGATGCTGTTCGCGGTCCCCTTCGGGTTGATCCCCGCCTGGGAAAGCTTAGGGCAGGCTGCCTCCCATTCGCTGGCATTGATGGTTGCCCTCCAGCGCCCCTTCCGTTTTATGCGCCGGACACTCCAAACGTTCTCCACCTGGTGGAATCAGCCGAAAGCATTGTTTACGTCTCTTCTGTGCACGTGGGCGAATATGCTCTTTATTTTCCTCGCCATTTACCTGCTCGTGGAGGGGTTAAGCGATCATGTTTCTTTCTGGTTGATCGCCGGTTTGTACAGCCTGGCATACATGGTTACCCTCATCCCGATCTCGATCAACGGCTATGGCGTGCAGGAGCTTTCGCTGACATTTCTATTTTTGCACGTGGGCGGTCTGAGCGCCGCGGCGAGTTTGAGCCTGGCTGTTCTCATTCGCATCCTTTTTATGTTTGCCAGCCTTCCGGGGGCGGTCTTCCTTCCTTCGATATTGCTGGCGGTCAGCCGCCAGAAGAAAGATTCCATGCCATCTGAACTAAAGATGCGGCATGATTGATATCCACAAACAATTGTGTGACCTGCTCGATCAACAAGGTGCAGCCTATCGTGTCATCGAGCATGACCCAGAGGGGCGTACAGAAATCATCGCAAAGATTCGTGGGAATAAGATAGAACAATCCATCAAGTCCATTGTCGTGCAGGTGCGGCTGAACCGAAAAGAGAATATGTATTGTCTTGCAAATGTCCCGGGCGATTGCCGCATCGAGTTTGACGGAATCAAACGTCACTTCGGCGCGGACAGTGTTGCCTTCGCCTCGCGCGAGAAAGCGCAGGCGTTAACGGGATGCGCTATCGGGGCGATCCCGCCCTTTCCGTTCAGCGACCAGCTTGAGGTCTTGGCGGACCCGCTGATCCGGGAGAATGAGGAAGTGGTCTTTAACGCCGGTCGCCTAGACCGATCCATTTTTATGAGTCTGGAGGATTACATTCGCATCGCAAAACCGCAGTTTGCCCAAATTGCACTGCGTGGATGACTCATTTCTATGTAAAATCGGAACATCCTAACATAGAGGTCTTCCATGTCCAAACTCGACAAAACGCTCGACGCAGTAGGTACAGGGGTGAATCGTTTGCAGATCGGCTGCTGGATTCTTTTCGGTAATCTGTTTTTGGCGGCATTCTGTTTGTGGGGTGTCTATGCAGGCTACACAAGCTGGAGATTACAAAATGAGGGCGTCACCACCACCGGCACGGTGATTCAGATGGAGGAAAGTAACAGCAGTGAAGGGGGATGTTGCGTGTATTCGCCGGTTGTTGAATTTACTGTAAATGGACAAACCTATTCTTTTGATGGGGGCAATGCTTCGGACCCGCCTGCGTACCGGGTGGGTGAAGTGGTGAGTGTGATTTATGATCCCTCAGATCCCAGTACCGCACAAATCAACAAATGGACGGAGCGCTGGCTGTTTCCGATCATCATTATTCCCGCCATGATTTTCACGGCAGCTATTCTCAATTTTTTCATGATCCGCGCCTGGAGGCGCGGGGAATACATCGGTGAGTAAGGATGAAATTTTCTCTTTCCGCTCGTCTACTATTTAACTTCACCTCGGTTGTCAACTCGCATGGCTGGGATTGGAAATTTAAAGGATAGTCTCTCCATCTGACGGAAGATGGAGATTGTGATTCTGAGATTAGCTATATAATTCAATAAGCTATTTTCGTTCTGGAGGCTGACATGAGATGCCCGGTCTGTAAAACTGTTTTTCTTGGCCCTACTACACTGGTAGAAGGACTTCCCGCCAGGCAGTGTTCAAATTGCAAAGGCGTCTCAATCTCCTCCAACGTCTATCTCACCTGGCGCAGGACGTTGGGACGTGAATTTCCTGAGAAAGAGGGCGCGCTCCAAATCGACCCCTCGTGGGAAGTGAAGGAGTTAAAGCTTTGTCCGGACTGTGGTCATATCATGGCGCGCTACAAGATCTTCCCTGATACCGAGTTCTACATCGACCGCTGCCGCAGTTGCAACGGGATCTGGCTTGACCACAACGAATGGGATGTGTTGATCGACCGAAACCTGCACGACAACATCAACGAATTCTTTACGCGTCCCTGGCAGGATCATCTCCGTGCCACAGAGACTCGCAATCATCTGGAGCGGATCTACTTAGAGAAGCTTGGCGAAGAGGATTACGAAAAAGCCAAAGAAGTACGTGAATGGCTCGTTAATCATTCCATGCGAGGTATGCTGCTTGCCTTCCTGCAGGCGGAAGATCCGTATAAAGTTTAGGTATCTTGACAGACAATTATCAACCAATCCACTTTTTCGACCACCCCATCGAAGTCATTTTCGATACGCCTCCTGCACGAGAGAAAAGCCCAGACTGCCCCAACGGATTTATCTGGGAAGAGAAGACCTACCGGGTTCTGGAGATGCTTTCTTCCTGGAGTGACTTTACGCGGCGCGGGAAAATGGCGCGCAATATGCGCCCTGCCCATGCGGCGGTCGCATCCAGCCGCGGGTCGTTGAACGTGGGGCGGTTTTATTTTCGCGTGCGCGTCGCGTTGTCCAGCAGTTCAACGGCTGGACAAACTCAGGTTTTCGATATCTACTATGACCGCGCCATGAAAAGTGTGGATGAGCGTAAAGGTCAGTGGTTTTTGTATCGGGAATTGGAAGAGAAATGAATTTTGAGTCTCCGCAGCCTGTCAGAACATCCGGTGTATCGGATTACTCCGTTCCGTGGAAATTCATGGATAACTGGGTCGGCGTTGCGCTGTTGGCGATCATCGACGTGGTCATTTTTGTCATCATGCTGGGGCAGGAACGAAGAGCGGAGCTTGCGCAAAGTTCGGCGGTTGTCCTGCTGGAGCTTGCCTACCTGCTCCCAGTCATCTTTATCTTTGCCTGGCGGCATGTTCATTGGATGCATTTAAGATTTGGTAGTTTCAAGTGGGAGACACTGGGCATAGGATGCGGACTGTTGATCGGGAGCTATATCATCATCATCGTGCACAACGCGCTGTTGTTCCTGCTGGGAGTGGATACGCAGGGCGAAAATATCGTGAAGCTGTTTGCCGAGCTGGACTCGCCGTTCTGGTTTTTTATCGTGGGCGCAGTCTTCGCCCCGCTGGTGGAGGAAATATTTTTCAGGGGCTTTCTCTTTCAGGGATTCCGTGAACGCTATGGCTGGATCACTGCCATGCTCATTAGCGCCGCGATCTTTGCCATAGCACACCTGGACCTTGTTGTGCTCATTCCCACCTTCATTCTGGGCTGTTTACTGGCATATGTGTTTCACCGCTCGAACTCGATCTGGCCCGGTATTATCCTGCATTTTCTCGTCAATTCCTTTGGCTTGCTCGCCGCGTATTTCGCCTCGAATTACCCAAACCTGATGCCCACCTAATAATGTTGGGTCTGAAGTTGCGCCTTCAGTTAAAAAGCAGGCGCAACATAATTACCGTGTAATAAAACAAACCTGATCCCCACATAATATTTTTGGTTCTTAATTGGCGCCTGCTTTAAAACTGCTGGCGCAACTTCATTCCCGTGTAATCAACCTCACCTGATTGTCATAAAAGAAGTAATCCCACGCCCAGTTGATGAGCACCACCAGCCGGTTGCGGAACCCGATCAGGCGGAAGATGTGGAGTCCCACCCAGATCACCCAGGCGATAAACCCGCTGAACGATAGTCCCCAGATGCGCGCGACCGCCGCGTTGCGCCCGATCGTCGCCAGCAGACCGGGATCCTTGTAATGGAAGGGATCGAGTTTTTCGCCTCTTAGGATGTGTTGGATATTGCGCGCGGCAGTCCTTGCCTGCTGCTGGGCAACTGTCGCCAGCATGGGCAGAGGCTGACCCTTTTTGTCCTCTACGTACGCCGCGTCGCCGATGACGAAGACCTCAGGATGCTCAGATAACTGTAGTGTGGGTCCGACTCGAACCCGCCCCGCTGCTGCCTGCTGGACGCCTAGCCGGTCTGTGATCTCTGCTGAGCGTACCCCTGCCGTCCAGATCAACGTGTATGCATCAATATGTTTCCCATCAGCCAGCGTGATTCTGCGTCCGTTGTAATCGGTGAGGCGGGTATTCAGCAAAATTTCGACATTCTTATCTTCGAGTAACTTCATCGTAGCCTTACGGAGCTCATCGGGATATGCCGTCATGACAGTGCCTGTTGCCTCAAGCAACAGGACGCGCACTTCGCGCAAGTCCATTTGTGGGTAATCCTTCGTCATCACATGCGTAATGAGCTCCGCTAAAGCGCCGGCCGTTTCCACGCCGGTAGGTCCCCCGCCGACAACGACGAATGTCAATAAGGCTTTTCGAATGTCCGGATCAACTTCCCGGCTGGCACGCTCGAACATCCGCAGCAAGTGATTGCGCGTGCCGGTGGCATCTTCGATGCTTTTCAACTGGAAGCCGTTCTCCTCCACCGCATTCAGTCCGAAGAAATTTGTCTGTCCGCCGACCGCTAGAACGAGGTAGTCATAGGCGATCACCGAGCCATTGCTGCGCACATAGCGCCCATCGAAATCAATCGACGTCACTTCGCCCATTTGGAAGGTCAAATTTTTCTGCTTTCGGAAAATCGTCCGCAACGGGTAGGCGATCTGGGAGGGCACCAGCCCGGCGATCGCCACCTGGTACAGCAATGGCTGGAACAGGTGATAATTTTGCCTGTCGATCAATGTGATTTTCGCCGGAGCGTTTCGCAGTCGTTGCGCTGTTTCCAACCCGCCAAACCCGGCACCGACGATCACCACATGGGGGAGATTCATGGTCTTCACTCTCGCCTCCTGATTTGTGTAATTTTTCACAATTATTATAACCAAATAGGTCGCAATTGTCAAATTAAAAAACAAAGGCGACAGATCATTTGTCGCCTTGAGGGGTTCTCGAAACAGGTTTTATAGATATGCTCAGGACGCTTATAGTTCCCAGAAACGGAAGCGTTCCAGCCCGGCGATCACCATCCCCCAATCCACACCGATAAGCGTCGAAACATTGAACACGGTCTCCCAGAATGAGTTCGAAACCGCAGGGACGAACCAGAACAACAGCAGAATCACCCAGATCGCAATATCGCGGAAGCGCTCCATCGGCGCGCGGATCATTTCCGGGAGGAAAGGCTCGAGAACGTTGTACCCGTCAAACGGCGGTAGAGGGATTGAGTTGAAGAGCACTGCCGAAACCTGGAGGACGAGCAGGAAGGACAGCCCGGGCAGATACGCGACGGGGATGGAAG
>JAICRQ010000056.1 GCA_025966435.1 Anaerolineales bacterium
ATGTTCATCAGCAGGAAACTGCCTGTGCCAAACGAGCATTTCATTTCTCCGGCATGGAAGCATGCCTGCCCAAACAACGCGGCTTGCTGGTCCACCAGCATAGCATGAAGAGGCAAGGGTTTACCATTTCCAAAATCCACATCGCCGACCCAGCCCGCGGAGTCTTTCACGTCCGGCAGCATACTTCGGGGGACATCGAATAGAGCCAGTAATTCATCGTCCCAGTCGAAATCATTCATGTCGAACAACAAAGTACGCGAAGCTGTGGAGGGGTCGGTCACGTGCAGCTTGCCGTTGGTCAGTGACCAGAGCACCCAGGTTTCCGTCGTTCCAAATTTGAGTTTCCCAGCATGCGCCCGTTCACGTATATCCGGGTAGGTTTCGAAGATCCATTTCAGCTTGGGCGCGGAGAAATAGCTGTCGAGTAACAAACCGGTCTTTTGGCGGAGCGCATTCTGGTCCACGCGAGGAGCAAGCGCTTTGCATATAGATTCCCCACGCGTGTCCTGCCAGACGATTGCGGGAGTGACCGGCTCGCCGGTTTCCGCGTCCCAGACGATGAACGTCTCCCCCTGGTTGTCAAACCCGACTCCTGCAATCTCATACTTATCAAGCAAAGGTGCACATGCCTCTTTTACAGTTCGGACGATATCCAGCGGGTCCTGTTCCACCCACCCTGCCTGCGGAAATCGCGCGGGCAGTTGCGCGGAATTCTTCGCCACCATTTCGCCGAGCTCGTTGACGATCACCGCCGTAGTCTGCGTTGTGCCCTGGTCAATGCCGAGAAGATATTTCATCGTACCTCGTTAGGGTGGAAACACAGGATTTTGAAAAAGGGTACGGGCAGCCGGCGGTCTCCAAAGCGGCTTTATTTCCAGCATGATTCTCTCAGGGGCGCGTAATGTTAGAATCTTCCCTCCCGAGTTAGCGATCACAGGCGAATTGCTTTCAGTCATCTTCATTATAGGAGGAACGGGTGAACATCATTATTTTTGGTGCTTCGGGTGGGACGGGTCGGGAAGTAGTAAAACAGGCACTGGAGGCAGGGCATATGGTCACTGCGTTTGTGCGCACGCCGTCCAAAATAAATATGCAACACCCCAACCTGAGGGTCGTCCAGGGCGATGTGATGGATGCCCCTGCCATAGACCAAGCCGTTACAGGGCAGGACGCGGTCATCAGTACGCTGGGACCGACGAGGCCACCCGTGCCCCGTATGATGGAAACAGCTGCAAGAAACATCATTGCGGCGATGAACAAGCATGGGCTTCGACGGTTGATTGCAACAACAGGTGCCGGTGTGCGCCAGCCGGAGGATCAACCAAAACTGGTAGATACCCTCATAGGAGTCTTGCTTAGTCTTATGGCAGGCGAGGTGGTACGTGACTCTGCGGAAGGTGTGAGGCTAATTCAATCCTCGGACCTCGATTGGACGATCGCGCGCTTTCCAAGGCTCATGGATGGTCCCCATACAGGTAAATACCGCGCAGGGTATGTGAGCAAAGAATCCAGCACACAACTCTCCCGGGCAGATGCAGCAGATTTTGTTCTGAAAGAGCTTACCGAGAATGATTGGCTCAGGAAATTGCCGCTCGTGAGTTATTAAAAGTTAACCGCCTCGCTGTGGCAACAATGGTGTTTGACTGCAAAAGGCATAGATGAAATAGAGACATCGATCAACCCATTCCAGAATTTTCATCGTATTTCTACCAACCCAGTTATAATACCGTAAGAGAGCATCCGGCTCTCGCAACCCCTTTTTAAAAGGAGAAGAGAATGAAGATCAGAAAGCTGTTGTTCAACCTTGCATCAGTGCTTGTGTTTGCTTCTCTGCTGGCTGCGTGTGGAGGCGGAGCCACGACAGAAGCACCGCCAGCGGCTACAGAAGCGCCTGTTACCGAAGCACCCACCGAAGCTATGACTGAGGCTCCCACGGAAGCGCCAACCGAGGCAGCCACGGAAGCGCCGACAGGTGCAGCTACCGAAGCACCGGCCGAAGGCGCAGTCAACATGGATGAGCTGATCGCCGCAGCCCAAGCCGAAGGCATGCTCACCACGATCGCTCTGCCACACGATTGGTGCAACTACGGCGCAGTGATCGAAGGCTTTAAAGCCAAGTACGGTCTGGAGGTCAATGAACTCGACCCCGGCGCCGGCTCAGGTGAGGAGCTGGAGGCAATTCGTGCCAACAAGGATAACCCGGGACCACAAGCCCCGGACGTGATCGATGTCGGTCTCGCCTTTGGTCCCACAGCCAAGGAAGAGGGTCTCATCCAGCCCTACAAGGTTTCCACCTGGGATGAAATCCCTGAGGGCGCGAAAGATCCCGATGGCTACTGGTATGGCGACTACTATGGGGTGCTTTCATTCGAAGTCAACACAGCGGAAGTGGCGAACCCTCCCGCAGAATACGCCGACCTGCTCAACCCTGAATACAACGGGCAGATTGCTCTGTCTGGCGACCCACTGAGTTCCAATGCAGCCATCCTTTCGGTATGGGCTGCTGGGCTCGCAACCGGAGCCACCGGGGAGGAAGCTGCCACTGCTGGACTCGAGTTCTTTAAGCAACTCAACGAATCCGGCAACTTTGTCCCGATCGACGGCGACTCACGCACAGTCGGGATCGGTGAGACTCCTATTCTCATCGACTGGTCGTATAACTCAATCGCAAATGATGTAACCCTTGCTGGCAACCCTGATCTGGAAACTGTCGTGCCGACTGAAGGTCGCCTTGCCGGTGTGTACGTACAGGCGATCAGCGCCTACGCGCCTCATCCGAACGCTGCCAAGCTGTGGATGGAATACCTGTACTCAGACGAGGGCCAGCTCGGTTGGGCTTCCGGCTATTGCCACCCGATCCGGTTCGAGGCGATGTCTGCTGCTGGCACGATCCCCGAAGATGTTTTAGCGCAGCTGCCCAGTACGGAAGGGGCTTACTTCCCAACCATCGAGGAGATCGAGGCTGCCAGGACCGTTATTACCGAGGGCTGGCCTGAGGTCGTGGGTGTCACCGTCCAACCTTCCCCATAATACCCGATGAAGTCCTCGATTAGCTCTAGTTCACCACTTGCTAATCCGGCCGTGAGGGGCGCCAGGCGCCCCTCACGGTTCAAATTTGGGTACTGGCTCGGCGTCCTGCCTTTCTTCGTGTTCTCCGCTCTGCTCCTGATCGCGCCGACGGTAATTCTAGGTTATCGCAGCCTGGAAGGGCCGGATGGAGGACTGACTCTCGACAACTATCGCCAGCTCACGAGTGAAGCAGTGTTGAGCGCCTACGGGATGTCGATCCGCATCAGTCTTACAAGCGCGGTCCTCGGAGGCCTGGTCGGGTTTCTCATCGCCTGGGCAATCTCGATCGGCGGCCTTCCACGTCCGTTACGGACGATTACCAGCACCTTTTCCGGAGTTGCTTCCAACTTTGCCGGCGTTCCCCTGGCGGCTGCTTACGTCTTTACCCTGGGGCGCGTGGGTGTAGTCACGGCGCTGTTCGAGCTATTGGGGATTGACCTGTATCGGAGCGGGTTCAGCCTGTATTCCTTCACGGGCCTCACACTGGTCTATATGTACTTCCAGATCCCGTTGATGGTGCTTGTCATTCTGCCTGCCATCGACGGGTTGAAACGGGAATGGCGCGAGGCAGCGGAGAACCTTGGGGCGACCTCAACGCAATACTGGCGCGACGTCGCACTGCCGGTACTGATGCCGTCGATCCTGGGCACGATGATTTTGCTGTTCGGCAACGCGTTCGGAGCGCACGCAACCGCCTACGCCCTGACTGGTGGACTCTTCAATCTGGCAACTCTGCTCATCGGTCAACAGATCTCAGGCGATGTGCTGCACAACCCCGGCCTCGGCTATGCGGTGGCGATGGGGATGGTGATCATTATGGCGCTTTCCATTTTGATCTACTCCGTTCTCCAGCGCCGCTCCGAAAGGTGGCTCAGATGACGGTCTCCGCGGCTCCTACCCAAGCCACAGTGAAAAGTGAAACAGCCAGGGCTCCTGTCCGGAAAAATCGGTTCTGGTCATGGCTGATCTTTGTGGTCGGGGCGCTCTACTTCCTGGTCCCTCTTGCCGCCACCTTTTACTGGTCCCTGCGGGCAGAGAAAGATAAGTTTGGCTTTGAGGCGTACCGCAGGCTGTTTGCGGATACCAACTTTCTGCCCTCTTTCAGTGAATCCATCGTCAACGCGATCGCTGCCATCCTCATTAGCCTGTTGATCATCGTCCCCACTGCCTACTGGGTGACATTGCGCTTACCAAAGCTCCGACCCGTGATCGAATTTATCACCCTTCTGCCGTTCGTGATTCCAGCGGTTGTACTGGTGTTCGGACTTATCCGCCTTTACAGCCGCCCGCCACTGCTGCTGACCGCCACATACGACAGCTCGCGGATCCTGCTCGTCTGTGTGTACGCCGCGCTGTCATTCCCCTACATGTTCCGCGCCGTCGATAACGGTCTGCGGGCAATGGACGTCCGTACGCTGACCGAGGCAGCGCAGAGCCTGGGAGCAAGCTGGCCCACCATCCTCTTTCGAGTGATCTTCCCCAACCTGCGGGTGGCTCTGCTCTCAGGCGCGCTGCTCACCTTCGCCATTGTCATCGGCGAGCTGACCATTGCGCTCTTTATGGCGCAACATACATTAGGTCCTTATATGGCGAACCTGACGCGCAGCAAAGTGTATGAGCCCTCCGCCATGGCGATCGTCGCCTTCGCCATTACCTGGGCAGCAATGGGCATTATCCAATTGATCGGGCGTGGACAACAAGGGCAGATTGCAGGCGGTCACTAATCCATAAAGCGAGCAACGCAATGGCATACCTAACTCTCTCAAACATCTCAAAGCAGTTCGGAGACACCTACGCCGTTCAAGATTTCAACCTGGATGTGGAGAAGGGCGAGTTCGTTTCTTTCCTGGGACCCTCAGGCTGTGGAAAAACCACCACACTGCGCATGATCGCCGGGTTTGAAACGCCCACGGATGGCGCGATTGCGCTCGGCGGCGCCGATATCACAAACAAACCGCCGAACCAGCGCAAAATGGGGATGATCTTTCAATCGTACGCTCTGTTCCCCAATATGACCGTCGCGCAGAATATCGGCTTTGGCTTACGCGTACGCAAAGACAGCAAAGCAGATATCCAGGAGCGCGTCAGGGAAATGATCAGCCTGGTGAATCTGGAAAAGCACGCAGAAAAATATCCGTACCAGCTTTCGGGTGGGCAGCAGCAGCGCGTCTCTCTGGCGCGCGCCCTTGCCATCCGCCCGGACGTCCTCCTGCTCGATGAACCACTTTCCGCTCTGGACGCGAAGATCCGGGTCAGTCTGCGGGCACAGATCCGCGAGATTCAGAGGAAGCTGGGGATCACCGCCATCTTTGTGACGCACGATCAGGAAGAGGCATTATCGATCTCCGACCGGATCGTGGTGATGTATGATGGTAATGTGGAGCAGGTGGGCACGCCGTTCGAGATCTATAACTTTCCCACGACCACATTTGTGGCAAATTTCGTCGGCTCGCTGAATACGGCGGTTGCCGAAGTGACAGATCCCGCCAAGGGACTGCTGAGCGTGAACGGCGTGCAGTTTTCTTCAGCTGCCAAAATGGATGGCTTACAGAAAGGCGATAACGTCCGCATCGCTATCCGCCCCGAGCGATTCAGTTTTGCGTCCGAAGTCAGAAAGGCAAATGTGGTGGATTGCCGCATCGAGAATATCACGTTTCTCGGCTCGGTCGTCCGCGTGCACATGCTGATCGGCAACAGCAGCTTTACCATGGACACCTTCAACTATCCCTCTCTCGAACTCCCCAGGATCGGCGCCACCGAACAGGT
Source organism: Anaerolineales bacterium (assembly GCA_025966435.1). GTDB lineage: Bacteria > Chloroflexota > Anaerolineae > Anaerolineales > Villigracilaceae > Defluviilinea. The sequence goes on from JAICRQ010000056.1 coordinate 5,836, forward strand.
CACCTGCTCGCGTGAAGCAGTGCTCCTGCTGGAAGAAGTACGGGCAAACGGTCACGAGCCAAAATTATAAATTTTTCAGGAAAAATCAGCACAACAATAGCGAACGTTTGCAGCGTTCGCTATTCTTAAACTTCGAATGAAAGGCATTGAACACACATCATGAGCAAAGTCATTCTTATTATGTCGGACGCCCTGCGCTATGACGTCGCGAGGAGTCACATGGGGTTTCTGGGACACCTCGTCGAAACCAAGCAGGCCACGCTGTATAAGATCGTCGGTGAGCTGCCAAGCATGTCGCGCCCCATGTATGAGACGATCCACACGGGGATACCGACCAGCGAGCATGGGATCATCGCCAATACCATCCTGAGGCGCTCGACAAAGCCAAATATCTTTCAATCTGTGGTGGAGGCGGGAAGGGTCACGGCAGCCGTCGCGTACTATTGGGTCTCTGAGCTGTATAACCGCGCCCCCTTCGATTGGATCGACGATAAAGAAGTGGACGACGAGAATTTATTGGTCCAGCACGGGCGTTTTCACAGAACAGACGATTATCCGGATGAGGAATCGTTTGCATCCGCGGCGCACCTCGTGCGGAAGTTTTCCCCCGATTACCTGCTGCTCCACCCCGTCATGATGGATTACACGGGTGAAACGTACGGCTCCGATTCAAAGCAGTATCGCAGGCAGGCGATCCGGCAGGATGTTCTCCTCGGCACCGTATTTACAGAATGGCAGGAGCGCGGGTACACCATCCTGGTCACGGGCGATCATGGGATCAACAGTGACGGGCATCACGGCGGGACCGCCCTCGAGCAGCGCGAAGTGCCGCTGTTTATTATCCCGCCAGATCGGCAGGGCAACGGCGATACGGGGGAAACCGTCACCCATCTGCACATCGCTCCCACGATCCTGAAACTGCTTGATATTCCTATCCCTGAAACGATGAAGATGAAGGCGTTATAGAGTTCCTTATCAAGGTACAAAAACGCTGGTCGGAATGGTTCCGACCAGCGTTTTCATTCTAACCTCACTGCTCCAGCCGCCTAGAGCAGGTATACTAACTTGATACGATCTGTAGGCCCTCTGGCACTTCCATCTCTGCCGTAATCAGATCGGTGAAATGGGCACGTATGCGTTCTTCCACCTCTTCAGAGAACAAGGTTGAGCTTGGCTTTGCCAGGATCTCACGCACTTTTACCATCGCGCGTGCATGGATATCCTGCGCGCCCTTCTTTGTCCATTGAGAACGTGTATCGCGATCCGAAAGCTTGGTGAGCAGACCGGCGGTCTTCATACGCTTGATGGTGTGCGGCTCGACGATAAACGAACCGCCCGGACCAATCTTCTTGATGACCTCCACCGCCAGGTTTTCCTCGCTGAACTCAAGACCACGCTTCATGCGTTTGAGCATCTGGGCAACCTCGTCGTCGATCACCGCTTTAGCAAAATCGAAGGTCTTCAACGCCTCGACCAACCCACCCATATTCATCATATCCATCCCCGCCAGCAGGCCCGCCATCGTGGACAAACCCGTCTCATAACCCGACTGCGCGTCGTTGATTTTGGAGTTGGTGAGACCGATATATCCGCCATACGGCACGTTATAGAAATGCGCCATCTGGGCATGTGCCATGTGCAGCATCCCGCACTCGATGCCGCCCGAGGCATACGCGCCCGTGCGCATATCAGCAACGGTGGGAAGGGTTGCGTAGATCAGCTGTGTACCTTCGCGTACCATCTGCATGAGACAGGCCGCCGCCAGGAATTCCGCGTTTCCCTGCGCCAGCGTCCCCAACAGCGACATCGGTGATGTAAGCCCGGCGTTGGGCACGATCGTCGGGTAGACGGGCAGTCCTTGCTCGGCAAAGAACATCACCGCTTCGGTCGAGAGATGATCCATCGTGAGCGGCGAAACAACGGGACAATAGTGATGCGTGATAAATGGGTGTTCGCGATAGGCCTCTTCACTTCCCGCCACGAGATAGGCTAACTGAAGGATATCTCTCGCATCCGGCAAATCCTTGGAGGTGATACGAATTGGCTTCGAGCAATACTTCATCGCCGGGTACAGACGAGCAAGCGTGAACTGATTCGCTGGCGCGTCATCTGCCAGCACCGAGACCGAGAACATGTCATACGCTGGCAGTTCCTGGATGAGGTGAGCGATGTGCACAATATCGGCAATGACCGCCCGTCTCTCCACGCCCGTGACAGGATCCAAGATATCCGGCGCGGAGCTCCCCGTGACGATGACCGGGCTGTCATCCGGGATGGTCTTATCGTATTTTGGGTCGCGCGCATGAAACGTAAATTTGGGCGGGAGAACCTTGATATATTTCTCGACGACTGCACGCGGGAATTTCACGCGATTGGTCTCTGAGTCCACCGCACATCCATGCACACGGAAAAGATCGCGCGCTGGCGCATAGCGCACCATTAACCCAACCTCTTCCAGAATCTCCAACGATCCCTCATGCACACGTTCCACTTGTCCCTGTGTAAGAAGTTCTGCAAATGACATGGTTTGTATCCTCTTGATTCAGTTCATCCAGCAGTTGAACTGCTGGATGAACGATGTCGTCAACGACATTAAGCGACTTTCCGTTTCACACGCGCTTCATGCACAGCTTTCACTGCTTTCTCTTTCGGTTTGCGCTTGGGCAGGAGACGATCCGTCGCGATCTTCGCCAGCTTCTGCCCCTCATAGACAAGCTTCTGCTGACGGGCGCTGATCATCCCGCTGATCTTATGGAACTGGTTATCTTTGAACGTCAGATGCTGTACCCGCAGCCGCGAAGCCAGCGCTTGGATCTCATCTACCGGAAACATCTGCAAACCTGCGCGCGTTACTTTTAAGGAGGCCGCAGCGGTTGCAAATCGCGCAGATTGTTCCATGTCCCAGCCGTTCAAATAACCATAGATGAAGCCTGCGGAAAACGTGGCGCCCGCACCACAGCCATCCACGGCTTTAACCTTGGGCGCGTACACATTCACCGCATGATGATCCTGCGCTACCAGACATCCCGCCCTCGCCATGGTAACGAGCGCCGTCCGGATGCCGCTCCGCAGAATCTTGCGGGCGGTATCTAGCATGGACCGGGTGGTGCCCAATTGTGCGGCATCCGTTACTGCCTGGCAGATGCTGACGCGGCTGGCATATTTCTTTAGCAAGTTGGGATTCTTATGACCGTGCTCGAGATTGAGAAACACCGGCACATTAAGTCGATTCGCCTCATCCATCGCGCGCACGATGTGCTCGCCGTCGTACCAGTCCGCGTACATGAGCTGCGCGCCGTCCAGCAGGGATAGGTCAGCGGTATCCAGAGTCGCCAGCATCTCGGGCGGACGATGCCAGAAGTAGGTACGGGCGCCCGTCTTATCCGAGACGTTGACCTCCATCGGGGTCTTAATATCTTTCGAGAAACGTACCGTTCCCTGTACGCCCCATTCTGTTAATTGATCTGCGAGTGCGTGCCCGCGCGGGTCATCGCCGACCGCGGTACCGATCATCCCCGTCGGCACGCCCCATTGGCGCAGCGCACAGGCAATGATCGCCGCGTCATCAAACACGAACTCACTGAACTCGCGCACGAGCGCGCCAGTATTATGCCTGGGCAGTCGATCCAGCACCATGATCGTGACCGGAGTCAACATACCAAAGCCGACATAAGCAGGGGGAATTCTTTTTGTGTTAGACATAATCATCATTATGTCGTTGCGAGCAGTAGGCGAAGCAATCTCCCGCTTAATTAAGAAATCTCATCGAGAGAGTTGATCCGCTTAAGAGGAGATTTCTTCGTCGGGGGGAACATCCTCCTCGCAACGACATGTTAAGTTACGCTCTTAACCTCTCACCTTTCGCATCATATAACACTGTCGCGGTCACTTCACCATACTCGCGACCTTCGATCAGGTCCAGCTCGAAGCGATTACCGGGCTTTGCCAGTTCGATGGGAAGATAGGCGTACAAAATATTCTTCTTCACAGTATAACCGTATCCGCCGCTTCGTACGCGCGAGATCACTTCTCCATCGCAATAGACTGCTTCACCGCCATAGATTTGTGTAAATTCCTCCCCCTCCAGGACCAGCGTGCAAAGCTTGCGTTTGAGCCCTTCCTGCTTTCGCTGGATTAGGGCGTCTCTTCCAATGAACTTGCCTTTATCCAGTTGCACGCAAAAACCCTGACCGCTCTCATAGGGCGTGTCCATCGGCGTAAGGTCGGTGGTGAAATAGCGGTAGCCTTTTTCCAGGCGCAGCGAGTCCAGCACTTTGTATCCACCGACTTCGATATCAAACTCTTTCCCGGCTTCCATCAATTTATCCCAGACCATCACAGCACGATGAGGCGGGATGTAAAGCTCCCAACCCAGCTCACCGACGTAGCTGACACGCTGCGCCCAGACCTTCGCACCGTTGATGTCGATGGTTCTTCCGGCGAGATAGGGAAAGCCTTCGTTTGAGACATCCTCGTCCGTGATCTTTTCCAGAACGGCGCGCGCCTGCGGACCCCACAACGCGAGACATGACCACTCGGTCGTAATGTCGCGGATGTTTACCTCGTCCTCGCCGATCTGAGCCTGAATCTGAATCCAGGCGAGATCGTTGGCGATAAAACCGGAGCCGGTGATGACCCAGAAGAGGTCTTCTGCTTTTCGAACGACTGTGAGATCGGCTTCGATCCCACCACGTGAGTTAAGAAACTGAGTATAGACCGTGCTGCCAACAGGTTTGTCAACGTCATTATCGGTCATGCGTTGCAGGAGTTTCAACGCGTCGTTGCCGCTGACTTCTATCTTGCCAAAGGACGTGAGATCGTATAACGCAACGCGCTCTCGAGTCGCTTTGTGTTCCTCCCCAACGCGCTCGAAGAAGGGAGGCTTTGTCCAGCCCCATTGACGCTGGTCCTCTCCCGCCCGGCGCCACTGCTTGCCCGGCTCGAAGTAGTTGGCGCGCTCCCAACCAAACTTTTCGCCGAAGACCGCGCCTTTTTCCTGCAAGCGATAATGCAGCGGGCTGACGCGGTGCGGGCGCGCCCATTCGTGCTCGTCGTGGGGGAACTTCAGGCGGTAATAATACTTTACCCCTTCACGCGTCCGCTGGGCAGCGTACTTGGGATTGTTATAGTAATTGCCGAAGCGCGTGGCACGGTAGGCATACACGTCCTTCGACGGCTCGCCTTCGATGATCCACTCCGCCATCAGCTTGCCCATGCCGCCCGCGCCGCCGTACCCGTTGAGCGACATCCCTGCCGCCAGCCAGAAGCCGCGCGCGCCGGGGACGGGTCCGAGTACGGGCTGGCAGTCAGGGGTGTATGCACCGGGGTGACAGACGATCGTGATGATGCCCGCCCGTTCGAGGAACGGGATGCGCCGGATGGCGCCTTCCAAAAGAATCTCAAAACGCTTGTAATCCGGCGGCAAGGACTTGCTGCCATGCTCCCACGGCACGCCGTCGATCCAGCGCGCAAACGGGTTGGGCTCGTAACCGCCGACGACGAGCCCGCCCTGTTCTTCGCGCATGTAGACCAAATTATCCGGGTCGCGCAGGCAAGGTGTGTTGTGAGTAAACTCATGGCCTTCCACTGCTTTGAGCGCCACGTGCTGGTGATCTACCGGCGTGGTCGGGTAACGCACCCCGGCGAAGGCTGCAACCTGCGGACCCCACATCCCAGCTGCGTTGACCACAATCGATGTCTTGATCGCACCTTTATCCGTGAGCACCTTTGTCACTTCCCCTTTCGAAGAAAGCTCGATTCCTGTGACGCGTGTATGGGTATAGATCGTCACACCCAATTCTCGCGCAAAGCGCGCCATGGACGTGGTTGTCGTGTACGGGTCAAGATGCCCATCACGCGGAAGATACATGGCACCGTAGAGGTCTTTCTTTGTAATCTGCGGCATGATTTTCACCGCTTCATCCGGGGAAATGACCTCGGCGTCCATGCCAATTCCCCTGGCGCGGCTGACACTTCGTTCCAGCTCTTTTAGCTGCTCCGGGCTCGACGCTACGCGCAGGCTGCCCACGTGGTTGAACAATCCCAGGCTGCTATATAACTCGATGCTGTACTTGCGGAATTCCATCATCGCTTTGGACG
>JAICRQ010000224.1 GCA_025966435.1 Anaerolineales bacterium
ACCGCCACCGCTGCAATCGATGGGAAAAGAAAGGGCTGACCCAGTTGAAGATGCACGACACCGGTGTTGCCAACCAGCAGAAAACCGCCAAAGCCAGCGAGCGCGCCAGCCAGGGAATAGGTCAGGAGATTCATTCCGGTCACATTCACACCAGAAAGCTTCGCCGTGACGCGGTTCACACCAATCGCGAACAGGTTCCTGCCGAAGGTGGTCCGCTCGAGGAGCAGCCACATAAGAATCCCAAACAGAATCCAGATGATGATCGCGTTGGGAATCTGAAGACTCGGTGACAGCGGACGGGCGATCAGGCGGGTCATGATCGGGGCGACCTTGCCGGTGACATTCCCGTGGGTGATGACGATAATCGCCCCCGTCACGACGCCCGCCATCCCCAGCGTCATAACAAAAGGAGAAATCCGGAGGAACGTAATGCCCACCCCGTTGATCAAGCCCACCAGCGCGCCAACAGCGAATGCCACCAGCAACGCTGGCAACACTCTCATGTCTGAACCGTTTACGACGATATACGTCAGGATGGCGGTCAATGTGACCACAGCACCAGCGGAAAGGTCAATCCCCTCCGAGCCGCTAATGATCACGAGCGTTTGTCCCGCGGCAATGACCCCAAGAAACACAGCCAGGCGGACGATGTTGGTTGCCTGTGCCCGCGCCACATCCATATCGCTGCCAAACCCGTTCGGTAATAGTCCCGACAAAAGGAATAAGACTACTGCCAAAAGGATGGCAGCCACCGGAGGAGAGATGGAGATCCGCTTCATGATTGCCTCCTTCGGAACAGGTTCACAATCCCAGGCGCAGCCAGTGCCACCACGATGATCGTGGCTCTCACAAAGGTTTCCCACCAGGTATCGATATCGGCGAATGAAATAATGTTTTGCAGTACCCCCAGAGTAATCGCGCCCATGATGGGACCCGCCACGCCGCCTATTCCTCCGCTGAGTGCATTCCCACCAATGACTACTGCCGTGATCGAATTGAGTGTCATGGGGCCACCAATATCTGCGTTGCCTGAGCCACTTAACATAGTAATGGCAATTCCCGAAAGCGCAGCCATGAGACCTGAGATGACATACATACTGAACTGCACCCAGGTAACGGGCACAGCCGTTTCATACGCTGCCTGCGGTCTGCCGCCGACGGCATACAGGAACCTTCCGTAACGCGTTGCTCTCAGATACAGCCATATTAATAAAACAATAAGTATTATAAAAAAAGCCAGTGGCAGATTTAAGGGGGTCGAACTCCGGTACAGTTGCGCAATAGTTGCGGGAATGCCCCCGCCGGGATTTGGCAGAATATATAACGCAAACCCTGCATACAAGAAACTCGTTGCATACGTGGTGATGATAGGCTGCAAGCGCAGATAGGCAATAAAGAACCCATTGATTGCACCCGCCAGCAAACCAATCAATAACGATAGAAAGACATACGTCCACATTTCTTGCGGCGATCCATCTAACCCAACGCGAGTAGCCAGCACAGTATTGACGATGGAGGCAATCGCGCCCACTGAGATATCAATACCGCCGCCGAGGATGACAATCGCCTGCCCGACAGCCAGGAGAATAAGCGGCAGGAACACGCGCATGTTGCTGTTGAGGGTTTCACGGGCAAACATATTTGGCTGCACAATCAAATTGATCGCGATGGATAATACAAGCAGGATCAGCGCAAACAGCGCCGGCTGGCGTCCGGTGAGAGATTCCCATCTGGGTCGTCTCATGCGTCTCCTCCGAGCCGCTCTCCGGCGCCCAGACTGGCTGCAATCAGGTTCTCTTTGGTCAATGTGTTTCCCGATAATTCCGTGCGAATCATGCCATCGTGCATCACCAGCACCCGGTCACATAAGCCGATCAGTTCTTCGTCGTCGCTGCTGTAAAAAAGAATCGTCTTGCCTTCCTCGCTCAAGCGTGTTAGCAGTGAATAAAACTCCGCCTTGGACCCGACATCCACACCTTTTGTGGGGTCGTCCAGCAGCAGCACCTGCGGATTCCGCATCAGCCATTTGCCGATGACCACTTTTTGTGCATTACCGCCGGAGAGGCTGCTGACGGGCGCATCCAGGCCGGCCATCTTCAAATTCAAGCTCGAGCCAGTCTGTTCTGCATCCTTTCGTGCGTTGCTGACTTTTAGAGGCATACCATAACGCCGCCAGGACGGGAGCAGCATATTATCGAGAATTGAGCGGATGTAGAGCAACCCCTCTTTCGCCCTGTCTCCGGGGACAAGAGCAACGCCGGCTTTCATCGCTTCATGCGGATGTTTGAATCGCACGTCTTTATGGAAGAGTCTCACCGTCCCGGAATAAGGGATATCTCCAAATAACGAGTGGAGCAGGTGACGCTGCCCCTGCCCCTGCAGACCACCGATCCCTACCAGTTCCCCTTTATGAACCTGCAAGCTTACGCCTCGCAGCGTACCGCTGGTGAGGTTTTCCACTTCCAGCGATACTTCTTTTTCAATCTTCTCCTCGGTCTTGGCTTCGCCGCGTAGGAATCCCAACGCCGATTCTTTTTCGATCATCAATTTGATCAATTGCTGTTCGTTGATGTCTTTAATACTTCCGGCGCCTACCGTCCGTCCGTTGCGCAAGACTGTGTATTTATCGGCAATGCGGAAAATTTCTTCCATGCGGTGCGAGACAAAGACAATTGCCTTACCCTGCTCCTTCCACTTTGCGACCAGGTCAAAGAGACGCTGTACCTGGCGGCTGTCCAGGCTGGCGGTGGCTTCATCGAGGATGATGAGCCACGGGTCAAAGCTCATTGCCTTCAGGATCTCGATGATTTGTCTTTCGTCGGGTGGCAAGGATGCAATAGGCGAGTCTGGGTGGAGAGCAGTCTTATAGGTCCCCTCGAATAACGCCAGCAATTCCTCCGTCCGCGTTTTGATCGCTTTGCGGTCCACAACGCCAAAAGCGTTTAAGGGTTCGCGCGTCAGCCAGATGTTTTCCGCCACGGTCATCTGCGGGATGAGGCTGAGCTCCTGAAAAACTGTGGAGATACCCGCATTCTTCGCTACCTGTGGAGAAGTGAAGCGGATTGGCTGACCATCGAGGAGTAGTTGTCCTCCATCGAGGACAACTACTCCGTTGATGACCTTGCTCATGGTGCTTTTGCCGCTTCCGTTCGCCCCGATCAGCGCGACGACTTCGCGTGCATGCACATCCAGATTTCCATCTGAAAGAGCGACGACCCCGCCATAACGCTTGACAATGTTCCGGGCAGAAAGCGACTCAGCCATGAGGTTTATTGGACGAAGAACTCCTGTACTTCTTCTTCCGTCAGAATATCGTCGAGCAGATAGGCATCGGGCTGGCCTTCACACATCGCCAGACCTTCGTCGAGGTTGTCCGATGTGATCACGGCAGCCAGAGGCAGGACGAACGACAGATCGTTCGCGCCGCCGAGCTTGCTTTCATCTACCTGCTTGCCCTGCAGCATGTTGACCGCGATGCGCAGACCGGTGGGAGAAACACCCGGATGGTTGGCGACCGCAATGCTGTCGAACTCAGGGTTGAGCGTGAGAGCTTCTTCCCATAGTCGCAGATACTGGCAGCGACCCTCACCCACGCCCTGCGGCCACTGCGCCGGGTTGGCAGCCATCACAGCCTGAAGGGCGCCGATTGCCATACCATCCTGCGTCCAGTAGCCGTCGAGGTTGGGGTAGGACGCCAGGAAGTTGGACATCACCTGCTGACCGGTGGCTTCGTCCCAGCGGCCGGTGTCTGTAGCGAGCACGTTGATTCCGGGATACTCAGCAAACACTTCTGCCACGCCTTCCATACGAGCGACATTGGCAGGGTGACCCGGGAAGCCTTCGATCTGAACGATATCGCCTTCGCCGCCGAGCTTATCAGCCAGCCACTGCGCAGAGGTCTTCGCCCATTCCTTCTGGTCGATGCCCACGTTGTACACGCCCGGGACGTCAAGTTCCTGATCCACAGAGATCACGATGATGCCGGCATCGAGCGCTTCCTGCAGGGTGGCGTTCAAACCGCTCACGTCACCCGGGTTGACGAGAATCGCATCCACATCCTGTGCGATCAGGTTCTGCAGCTGCTGAATCTGGCCGGCAACATCGGTGTCGGCGCTCTCGATCACCAGTTCGGTTGTAATGCCCTGATCCATGTATTCCTGGTTGACGGCGATCAATTCCTCGATCATCTGCGTGCGGTATTCACTGCTGATGAAGGGATTGGAGATGCCGATGGTAAACGGCGCGCCTTCTGCACCTGGGGCTTCGGTTGCTTCTCCTGTCGCAGGTGCTTCTGTGGGTGACTCAGTTGCCGGCATCTCGGTTGGCGCTTCGGTAGCGGGTGCTTCGGTGGCAGGTTCCTGCGTAGCAGCAGGCGGTTCGGTTTGGGGCGCACCACAGGCGGCGATCATGGATGCGACGGTGATCAAGATGGTGACCAGCAGAACAAATTTCTTGTTTTTCCTAGACATATTCATCTTCTCCTGATTTTAATTAGAGTTTACAGATTTTGCGAGCAAACGTGATTTGATTCGGTATACCTCCTTTTAGACCATAAGGTGGAGATTATCTTCGATCGCGAAGAGATAATCCAGCGCCAGAGAAATCGCTCCCATAACGCCAACGTTCGAACCCACACGAGAAAATTTGATGGATAAATGTGTGGTCGCCAGTGGCAGAGAACGGTGCAGCACCGCCCGGCGGATCGCCACCAGCAAATGATTGCCAAAGTTTGTAATGCCTCCCCCAACGAAAATATGGCTGGGATTAAAGAAATTGACCAGGCTGGCGAGTACATCCCCGATCATCTGGCCGCTATCGCGGATGATATCCAGCGCGGCCTGGTCTCCCTCGCGGCAGGCGGCGTTGACGTCTTCCGGGCGAAGTGTGCCGCCATTGGACTCTCGCATCTCACGCAGGGTTGCGCTGCTCCCATTTCGAGCCGCCTCCAGCGCCTTGGACGCGATTGCCGGTCCCGCTGCCATCGCCTCCAGGCAGCCTTTGTTCCCGCATGCGCAAAGCGGACCTTCCTTATCCACGCAGATATGACCGATATCCCCGGCGGACCCATCACTGCCGCGATGGATCCTTCCGTTGGAAATGATCCCCGCCCCGATGCCTGTCCCAATTTTGACGAAGATAAAGTGATCGATTCCCGCGCCATCCCCCGCCCGTTGTTCCCCCAATGCCATGATGTTTACGTCGTTATCCACAACGACGAAGGCAGAGTGAAACGTTTTCTTAAAAAAATCCCGAATGGGGAAATTTTCCCACTCGGGCATTAAAGGAGGAGCCACTAGGACGCCGCGGGCAAAGTCAACCGGACCGGGAACACCTACGCCAATTCCAAGCAATTGATCCGGGGTACCACCCTGCGTCCGGATCAAATCCAGCAGCAGCTCACTACAGCGACCAAACACAGATTGAGGAGGCAGCTTGACATCTGTCGGTTCCGAGCATCGCTGGAGGATAGACCCTGTCACATCTGCCAAGGCGACGTCCAGACTCGTGGCCCCGATATCGATGCCTGCGATATAACCAAGTTGATTGTTGATTCGTAAAAGACGTGGCTTGCGTCCACCCTGAGACACTCCCTCCCCAATTTCCACCAAATACCCCTTTTCGATGAGGCTGCGAATCTCTTGTGAGGCTTTCGCTTTGGACCAGCCTGTGATGTTCGAAATCTCACTGCGCGAGATCCGTCCCTGCCGGCGCAAGGCGCGCATAATCTCCACCTCGGCGGAGTTCACCAGGATCGGCGTCGTCAACCGGGAGAGCTTTTTCTTCGTACTGGTGGCAGAGCTTGAAGCCAAGGTTTACACCATCGATTCGAAACAATATATTCAGCAATGAAGAATATTGGGTTGATCTCATTATAGCGAGTCTCGTTTGTAAATTCAATAACCAAACATAGTACAAAAATTAAGAACTTCGTTCAGATTGTAAACGAAGTTCTTAAAGAGACCTCAGTGACAGCAAACAAAGATTTTATTGAATTGAATCGACTTTTTTTGTACAATCTAATAGCGCAAAGGAGTAGCTGATGCAAAAATGGGACTATCTACATATAGTGTGCGAAGAAGGACGCCCACGATATATA
>JAICRQ010000493.1 GCA_025966435.1 Anaerolineales bacterium
GATCTCACTGACCGGCGTGAGTGAAGGACAGGTTGACCTGCTTCAGCGCTTCTTTTCCGAACGTGCCAGCCTGCTCCGGAATCCGAGGGTGATTCTATTCTCGTTCACGGCTCCTTACTATCTCGATCCCACGGATATTTCCAAACCGACTGCCTATTACGCTCTGTATAGCAAGCAGCCAGCATTCATTGAGGTGGCTGCGCGTTTGCTCTTCGAGCGCCAGCAACTCACGCTGCGGGGTGATTCACCCGTTTCGATTCCTGCGGTGAACTACGATCTGATCGACATTACTTCTCCGGACGAGGATCAGGTAATTCCACTTGCGCTGGATCAAGCAGTCGAGGAAGTCACGCCGACTGCCGAAAGCGGAACGATTGTACCTGAGACCCCCCAAGCATCTCCTACTGCCACCCCGATTCCGCTTTATCGCATTGGTGATACGATCGCTGTGCGCGCGGGTCCAATCGTCGATCATAATCAAAACATCGTTCCCGATGGAACCCCTGTCCGTTTTATCATGTCCACAATAGATGAAAACGGGGAAATCTCACAGCCGATGGATGCAACGACGGTGGATGGTGTGGCACGCGCTTCCTTTGCCATTACTCGGCCGGGTCAGGTGGAAATACGTGCCGTCAGCGAGCCGGCCTTTATTTCGACTTTTATCCAGTTCGAGGCGTCCACTGGGGGGGCAGTGTTGACTTTTGTTGCTCCATCTCCTCAAGTCACTCCCACAATACAAGCAACGCCTACCGTGACGCCAACCCCGGTGCCAACAAGTCAACTCATCACTCCTGAGGGTCGTCCGTTGGTTGGGATGTGGTTGATCGTGATGATCGCCGTGTTCGGCGGGGCATTCCTGATGTTCTGGGCAGTCAGCCGGATTGTCTCTCCGCGCTGGGGCCTGCGCTGGGGTCTGTTTGTGTTTCTCGGCGGGCTGGCAGCCTATAACTATCTAGCCCTGGATCTCCCCGGCGCGGCAAATTGGATCGCATCTTCCTCCGGCGCGTTCGGTGTGCTGTTGTTGACGTTCGCGGGGCAGATTGTTGGATCGTTGGGGGCGTGGGTCTGGATGCAGGTCATTAGCGGACCAGCGTCGCGAGAAGACTAACGAGAAACAAGACTGCCGCGCTCCATGCCAGAGTCGCTTCGGGTGTATTCGCAAAGTAATCCCAAATAGGTTGTGGGCGGGCGCGCCGTACAGAAATGGGGAGGGTTGGCGCTTCCGTATAGCCTAGCAGAGCCTTACGAAACTCATCAATCGTTTCAGGTCGTTCATCCGGATGCAGAGACATTGCCCAGAGGATCGCTCGCTCGGTGCGCGGCGAAACAGCAGTGTTGAACTGTCGTAAGGGCATCAGGCTCTCGGGATCCAGAAAACGCTTGCGCGCATCGACAGGCGGCTCATTCGTGAGCAAATGATAGAGCGTGGCGCCAAACGAATAGATATCGGAACGGATATCCGTATGGACATCGCTGCCGCCATATTGCTCCAGCGGCGTGTAAAGGGCGGTGCCTTGTCCCTGAATGATGGTAATCGTCACTTCTTCTGGAGCAAGAATCTTCACCAAACCAAAGTCCACCAGCTTGATTAGTCCCTGTGGCATGAGCTTGATATTGCTTGGCTTGATATCACGATGAACAATGGGGGGTTCCTGGCTGTGCAGGAATGCCAGCGCACTGGCAACCTGGTCTGCCCAGGTGAGAACATCTGCTTCCTTTAGAAACGTTTTTTTGCGCCGCGCTTCCAGAAGCAGAGTGCGCAGGTCGTTCCCCGGGACATAATCCATGACCAGATAGTCGCGGGGTCCGTTGGAGAAGTAGTCTGAAACTTTGGGGAGATTAGGATGATCGAGGCGCGCGAGTACAGTTGCCTCGCGCAGGAACTGGTCGCGAGCCTCATCTCGAATATTTTCCGGGAGAGCGCGGTCGTATTCGACTTCTTTCAACGCGCACTGGCGGCCTTTGAGTCGGGTGTCGTCGGCGAGATAGATCGAGCCCATTCCGCCCTGCCCGATTCGCTCGCGGATCTTATAGCGACCGCGCAAGACCTCCCCGTTCTTAAGAGGTGGGAGCAATGCTTCTCCTTTTGAGTTTCCGGATTGTGTTGGCAATGTTTCTGGCGGATCTATTTCGGCGTAAGTTCTGCACAGAAACGCGTCTTTATGCTATAGTATTATAATACTGCTTACCGGATCTACACTCCAATTAAGTGGCTGAGAGAAACCTGATCGTGGCTTGCATTTGGTAAGCGCTGCTACATCGACTCCATAAAATGATCATGAAAAATTCATCCGAAGAATATCCTTTATTGGTTGCCCAGGAAGGACCATTGAAAGGGCAGCGCTGGCCGTTAAGCCAGACGATTGTCTTGGGGCGTGAGGCTTCCTGCGATGTAGTCGTGTCAGACCGGCAGATCTCCCGTTTTCATGCCCGCATCACGCCCACCACAGAGGGAGTGATCCTCGAAGATCTCGGAAGTAAAAATGGCACACACTTAAACGGGATTCCCCTCACGGCTCCGGTCGTGCTTCAGGATGGGGATCTTGTCTCTGTGGCTATGGCGCAGCAATTTTTGTTTCTTACTTCCGATGCAACTATGCCTTTACTGGAAGGCTCTGCACAGGTGGGGCGCCTGATGATGGATCAAAAATCGCGGCGCGTTTGGGTGAATCAGCAGCAACTTGTTCCACCTCTTTCTGCGCAACAGTTCAAGCTGCTCTGGTTGTTATATGAAAGTAACGGGCAGGTTGTGAGCCGTCCCGATCTGGTTTCTACCGTCTGGGGGGATGACCAGGCTGCCGGAGTCTCAGACCAGGCCCTGGATGCGCTGATCCGCCGTTTACGTGACCGGATCGCCGCCCTGGATCCTACGCACCAATATATCGATACTGTGCGCGGGCACGGTATCCGCCTCGACAATCCACCAGTCTAGCCTGTTTCGCTCTACTCTACCTCTCGCACTAGCGCGGGAGGTTTTTGTTTTCTCCTGGAGACCAATAGTCGCTTGTAAGATGATACAAAATCGAGTACATTAAGCTAGCACGTTCGTTCTAACTATAAAACCTTGCGAAGGCTTATCCTAAGAGTGAGAATGCACATGACCGACTCAAAATTTTATCTCGGACGCGCTTACAATCCCAACCA
>JAICRQ010000312.1 GCA_025966435.1 Anaerolineales bacterium
CTCTCTTATAACCTGACAGACGCACTCACCAACCGCCCTGAAGGATTCCATCCCGACGCTGTCATCTTCCGCTTCCTTAACAACAACGACACTGGCGATCGCTTCATCACCCGTTATGGAGAAGGCGTCACACGGGTTGCAACCGCCCTCCTTCTTACGGTTCCCGGTGTCCCCAGTATTTACACTGGCGATGAGTACGGGCTGGCGTTTGAGCCTTACCAGCAATTAGAACCTCTTGTCTTTGAAGAACAGTTCCCTGGCTTGCGCGAATATCATAAAAAACTAATTGCCCTGCGCAAGAGCATCCCAAGCCTGCACTCGCGGTTATGGACTCTCATTACGCCAGATGCAGTTCCTCAGACGGTCTTCAGCTACGTTCGTTACGACGAGTCAGGGGAGGCACCGGTTCTGGTGTTGTTGAACTTCTCAGAGGAGCCTGCCGTGTTTGCTTTCGATATCCCGGCGGAGTTCGGGGAACCTGCTGGCGATGAGCTTTACGATCTCCTCGCCGAGGAAACTGTCCCCGCCGTAGTAACGGGAAGAATTCAGGCATCCGTCCCACCGCAGACAGCGAGGCTCCTCACTCAGGAGCCGATTCAGTAAACTGTGAAACACCAACCACTGAATCGCCGGGAGTTCCTACGCTGGAGCCTTGTACTGGCGGGCAGCACCTGGGCAACGGCATGTCAGCCGACGCGATCCGCATTGACTCCCACAGTCGTGCCGACACCCTCGCTCCCGTCCGGAATTCAGCTAACCAGCGATAACGCCGACGCCTGGACCTTTGTCAAGCAGATCAGAGGCAGCATGTCGAACCCTGCTGTCTGCCAAGCAGTCTGGGTTGATAATGAAGAGGCGCGTGCGCAAGCTGCCCTGCAGGAAAACTTTTTCTCGGCAGAAGTTTTGATCCGGCCGGGAGCGAATCCAATCTATGCTGTTTGCCAGCATTCTGACCAGGAGGAAGAGTTGTCGCCTGAAATCACCATTCACGGACGCCTTACCCAGCAACCCACTGCCATCATCACGCCCTCTCTCGCGCAGGGACTTGTTATTTTGGATGGCGCCAGCAGCCTGCCCGATGAGATAGAAAACAAACCAATCCGCGAGTACGTCTGGGCGGTGCGTTCGAGCAATCCGGCTACCGTTAAAGTACAGTCCAGCGCAGAACAGGAGCAGCAGGATTTCAGGACGGAGGTCAGAGGGGAGAGGATCGAGATAGAGCCTCCGGCGGAGGACGGCGAATACTATGTCTCCCTGCGCGTGGTGGACGAGGCCGGGCGCGAGGATACAAGCGCAACCTATTTTGTTGTGGAAAACGGCCAGGCACGCATCCCCGATTATGATCATCAAAACCCAGCCTGGGTAGAAGAAGCAATCGTCTACGGTGTGATTCCGCGCTTGTTTGGAACCCCAAGTGCAGAGGCAATCCGGTATAGGCTGGATGACCTGGCTGACCTCGGCATCACTGCCATGTGGCTCGCGCCAATCAATGACACAAACGATTACGGGTACTCTGTACTCGATTACTTCGAGCTGCGGGATAACTTCGGCTCGAAGGATGAGTTTCGTTCTCTGATACAGGCTGCCCATGAGCGCGGCATACGCGTTCTGATGGATTTCGTCCCCAACCATACTTCCAACGAGCATCCTTATTTCAAAGACACGGTTGAAAAAGGGCAGGACTCGCCATACTGGGATTTCTATGACCGAGATGCAAATGGGGATTACACCTATTACTTCGACTGGACTCATCTCCCCAACCTAAACTACGAAAACCCTGAAGTCCGCCGGATGATGATCGAAGCGTTTTCGTATTGGGTGCGCGAGTTCGACGTAGACGGCTTTCGCGTGGACGCCTGCTGGGGCGTTAAGCAGCGCCGTCCGGATTTCTGGCCCGAATGGCGGCGTGAGTTGAAACGCATCAAGCCAGATCTGTTCCTGCTGGCAGAGGCAAGCGCCCGCGACCCGTACTACTTCGACAACGGCTTCGACGCGGCGTACGACTGGACGGAGAACCTTGGGAACTGGTCCTGGGCACGCTTCTGGAGCGAGCAGGCAGAGGATGTGGATGCAGCGCAGACCATCGAGAGCTTAAAGAACATGCTGCTCGGTGGAGCGGATACGTATCATCCCGATGCCTTGATCTTCCGATTCCTGAATAACAACGATACAGGGACGCGCTTCATCACCACGCATGGCGAGCCATTGACGCGCGTCGCGACCGCGCTCTTGCTTACACTCCCGGGCGTTCCCTGCATCTACACGGCGGATGAAGCAGGGCAATGGTTCCGTCCATATTTTGACGTGACACCGATTTCCTTTCGGGAGCGCTATCGCGGTCTGCGCGATTATCATAAGAAACTGATTTCATTGCGCAAGAATATCCCCAGCCTGCATTCTCGCTTGTGGCAATTGCTGGACGTGCAACCCGAAAGCCAGGTGATGGGCTATGCCCGTTTTCTGGAAGGGAATGAACAGCCCGTATTGGTGCTACTCAATTTTTCGGAGGAACCATCAACTGTGACTTTGTCTCTCCCCGAGGACTTCCAAACGCTGACAGGGAACCTCTCCGACGTGTTGAACGATGAGGAGATCTCATTCAACGGGACAAATTCCATTCCGATGAATCCAATGAGCGCCCGTATCCTGACGATGAACAGGGAAGCAAGCGGATGAAAATCGCGATCTTAACGGGTCCAAAGGAATTCCAGTTTCAAGAGGAACAAATCCCCGCGCTATTGCCGGATGAAGTGCTGGTGCAGGTAGCGGCTTGCGGAGTATGCACGTCCGAGCTCGATATGTGGGAAGGTAAAGCCGGAGGGGATATGTATCCTCGCTATCCGGGTCACGAGGTGAGCGGCGTCGTGGCAGGTGTAGGGAAAGACGTTCAGGGGTTAACTCAGGGTGACCGCGTCGCCGTCTGGGCGCCGGGTCGTGGCTTTGCCGAATACGTGGTTGTCAAATCGAAATATTGTTTTCCGGCAGGCGACCTGCCATTGGACTTGGCACTCGCCGAGCCGCTGGCATGCGCCGTCAACACAGTCGAACTTGCAAACATCTCACTCAGCGATGACGTAGTCATCATCGGTGCTGGTTTCATGGGCAATCTCGTCCAAAAGCTGGTCGCGATGCAGGGACCGCGCCACCTCATCGTTGCGGATACCCGTGCGGATGCCCTCGACCGCGCCCTTCGACTCGGCGCCACCCATGTCGTCAATGTTTCTAAAGAATCGCTGCCGGAAGCCGTAAAAGCTCTAACCGATGGGCAAGGCGCGGATATTACCTTTGAGGTCGTCGGTGCACAGGCGCCTCTTAACCTGGTTGGCGATGTCACGCGCATGAGCGGGAAAGCTGTCATCGTGGGCTTCCACCAGGGCCAGCCGCGCCAGATTCCTCTGGGCTATTGGAACTGGATGGCGTTCCAGATTCTGAACGCGCATTTTCGTGAGGAGGCCACGATCCTGCGCGGGATGCGCATCGGCATGAGGTTACTTACGTCCGGAAGGTTAAGTCTCGAAGATTTGGTGACGCATCGCTTCCAGCTTAGTGAGATCGGACAAGCCTTTCGCACCGCGCATGAAAAACCAGAAGGCTTTGTCAAGTCAACGATTGTGATTCAGTAGGGCGGGATACGCGAAGCGTCCCGCCAAATTTAGGATATGCGGGACGCTTCGCGCATCCCGCGCTACTCATTTGAAATCCAAGGAGCACTATTCATGCAGCCAAAACCCTGGCCGTTGATTCCCGTCGAAAAAGAAAATTTTCAGAAGCCGCCGCGTGAGTACGGCATCCTTCCGTTCTGGTTTTTGAACGGTGAACTAGAGCCGAACGAAATGCTCTACCAGTTACGAGAATTTCGCGACAAAGGCATGCCCGGTATCATCCTGCATGGGCGTTACGGCCTCGAAACTGACTACATCGGGGAAAACTACCTCGACCGGATTCATTTCGCTGTAGAAGAGGCGGAAAAACTCGGACTGCAAACATGGATCTATGACGAGATGAACTGGCCGAGCGGCACGGCGGATAAACGGGTCCTAAAGGCTCGCCCCGATCTGGCACAACGTTATATCGAGTGTCTCAATTTCACAGTACGCGGTCCGTGGTTTACCTATCTCACCGGTGCGGACAGCCGCTACAACGATTTTGAGAAATCAACGCCAATAGCGGCGTTTGCCGTCCGGCTGGATGGGAAACAGGAAGTTATTGACCTTACCCCCAACTTATCTTTCCGCGATGTAATTCCCTGGGAAGCACCGGCGGGCAACTGGCGCTTGATGTATATCGTGGAGAAGACCGCAGACTACTATATCGATGCAATGGACCCTGAATCGACTGCGGAATTTCTCAAGCATGGGTATGATCCCTACGCGAGCGCAGTGGATGGGAAAATGTCTTCGCAGATGCTCGGGTTTTATACTGACGAGCCCGCCATGCATTATTACCTGAGCGGCGCAGATATCCCAGTCGTTCCCTGGACCAAGAATATGTTCCGCCGCTTCCAGGAGCGCAACGGCTATAACCTGCGCCCGCGCCTGCCGGACCTCTTCTTCGACATCAGTCCAGATAGCGCCCGCGTGCGTTATGACTTCTACAACACGATCACTGATTTCTACAGTGACGCCTATTACA
>JAICRQ010000194.1 GCA_025966435.1 Anaerolineales bacterium
ATCGCGGCGGTCGAGCTGACGAATGGAGATGTGTGCGCTCATAGGAAGAAAATAACAGCTCCTTCAGGGCTGGAATTGCGGGTTGCTGCCCGGTCCCAGCGAAAGGACGAGTTGTCCCGTCTGCGCAGAGAAGATTTCTACATTGGGCGTGAGATCCTGAAATCCATCCTCATGGCGCGATGCGGCGATGAGCGTGCCGCTGCGGTCCATGCTGATGCCATAGAAGAAGCCGGGGATGACCAGGCCCTCGTTCCCATCCAGCCCGATGGTCGACATCTGGGGTCCCGCGATCACCTGACCCGGGTTCGGGCTATTAAGATTGCAATCGACAACATTCCCCAGGGCGACGATGCCGTCGCTGGCAGGGCTCCAGGCATAACTCAAGCCCACATGGTAATGCTCCTGGTTCGTGTCGATCGCCGCTTGCAGGGAGGGGCTGACCAGCTCCTGGCGATTGCTGCCATCTGCGTTGCTCACGTAATATGCGCCCGGTGAGGCGCAGGCGCTCAGATGAAAGGAAGTGGAGAAGGCAAGTTTCGTGCCATCTGGCGAGAAGAGCAGGTCATAGGGAAGCCTCGCTCCATCCAGCGGTGTTGCACCGGGCAGAGGCGCGTGTGTGCCGCTGCCGTCCAGAGCCAGGGTTTCCAGGACGAACGATGTGTTCCCCTGCGCGCCCATATTGTTACGGTCCGCGCCGGCGACGATCAGCGAGCTTCCATCGGGTGTGAACGCGGGACGCCCCCAGGCGTAATTGGATTCAAAGGTCAACTGACGCGGGGAGGGACTTTCGATCGTGGTGACCGAGATATTGTCGTCCGGGAACGCCCCGCCGATGAACGCAATCGACGTGCTATCCGGCGACCATGCAGGCGCGCTGCCCGGTCCCAGGTCGGTAGGCGTGCTCTGCCCGAGAGCGAAGACATAAAAAATATGCGGTGTGCCTGTCGCGACGGAAACGAATGCAATGAACTCACCCGAGGGCGACCAGACAAGGTCCGTCACCTGGTCATCTACTCCTGCCTGGGTATATTGTGTAGTGCCGCCCTGCACGCCGTTGGTCACATCGGTGACGAGCAGGTGTCCATCGCGAATATAGGCGAGAAACTGTGCCTGGCCTTGCGGGAGCTGGGCTGATAAGGTTGCGATGTCGGAAGGAAGCGGCAGAGGCGGTACGGTGGTTGTTGGAGTGGGCACCGACGACGTAGGGGGTAGCAGCACGGCGGCTGTCTGTGAGGCAGCAGTGTTCAGTGCATTCAATGTCGCGGTGCCATCTGCTCCCGGCACGGATGGAACACAGGCGGCAAGAAACAGGATAGACAGAACTAGCATTAACTTTCGTTTCATCAGTCAACTCCTCCGAAGCACCGATCTTGCGCCCAGACGGGTCGCCGGGTTCACAAATAAATAGTACACACCAAGCGCGGCGCTGATGATAATAATCCCGGAAGCCGCAACTTGCCCGAGAATATGTTCCGGCTGCAAACTGCCAAAGCGGGCGAAGAGCGGCGAGAACAGAACCAGGTCATACACCAGAAAGCCCAGCAAGGGACCCAGGGCATGAATCCATTGGGGTTTGAGTACGGCATACAGATAATAAATCGCCAGCCCAAGAAATACCCATCCATATAATACGGACGATTCCGGGCTGAGGTTCCAGGGCAATGTGTTGGGAACTTTCAACAGCAATAATGCTCCTGCACCCGCGAGGACTAGGACCTCTGCGATGAACACAAGCCGGACAATCTGCGGTGTCGGTTGGCTGTCCTGTACATGATCACGTGTACGAAAGTAAAGGGTCATGCACAGTGCTGCCGCGACGCCTATGATTAATGCAAACCACAACAGCGCAGGTTGTTGCATTCGAAGATAAAAGAGCAAGGCAGACAGCGCCATCCCGGCATACATGATGCCGAAACTCAGCCCATAGCCTGCCAACCCGACGAATTGCTCGGAGAGCCCAATCCAAACCAACGGCGCGGCGCCGCCCGCCAGGATTGCGGCGATGAAGGCGTACGAGAGACGCGTATCCGGCACGGGCCAGAGGGATGTTGCCCAGGGCTGTTGGAAAAAGAATCCAGCGGCGAGAATAAGCTGGAGGATGCCGACCAGGACCAGAACTGATTTTATCGATCGCATAGCATTACTCCTTCTTTGAAAGCCTTGCAAAGGTTTGGGTGAGCAACGAGAGCCTCAAGCGAAAACCTGCGCAAGGCTCCGTGGACTTGTTCACTTATCCCTAGGCGCGGAGATGGTTTAAGATTATCCCCATACTTTTCTTATAATCCAATGTTTCGTGGGAGACATCTATTTCTAACACCTGATCGGGCGGAAGGGATACGAGCCACTCGTCAAGGAGAGAATTGAACAGGGCGGTGTCTTCTGCGTGGGCAATGTTGATGCGGTCACGAGCGGCGAGGCGGCTTGCTATTGTGCTCTTCTGCGCGCACAGGCGGACAAAGAGCTCCGGAGGTGGAAGTGTCTCACGCAAGGAGTTGTAGACGCGGCGGCAGAGGCCCAGCTCTGCGTCTGTGAGAAAGCCACGTTGGTGAAAGAGGTGGGTAAAGCCATGAAAATCGAGATCCAGCCCACCATCCATCAATCCCGGTTGCGGGGAGGCGCGCAGCTGTTTTTCCTGCTCTGCACACTCGAGTAAATAATCGATCTGGTTTGCGAGCGCGTAGCGAGGATCTTCCTTAAATAGAGCTTGAAAGGGCCGCTCGGCATGTCCCTCATAAGCGGTTTGAAACGGGAACGCTCTGGCAAGCGCGCGTACAAACGTCGTTTTTCCAACGCCGCTGGCACCTATGATTGAAATGAGCTTGCTCATGAGTGGGATTATAAGATAGGTCCGCAGTGCAACTGCGGACCTATCTTATATCAACTGCAAAAAGCAGGTGCGTTGAGGAAATCGACGATGGTGATATACCAGTTTCCGTCCAGTTGTTCGATGGTGATGGTCTGCGGCAGCAGGGCAGGACCCTGGCTATCCACCAACTGGCTGTCAGACAGGCGATAGGTGTTGGTCGTCCATACTTCGCAGGTGTCCACCTCGATTAATGCGTTATTCACCACGCGGATGTCGGCGATGTAGCTTTCGTAGTAGTCGATCTCCGAGATGGAGACCAGCCCCTGCTGGTTAAGTGAATTGATCTCCGCGGCGAGGCTTTCCAGAATAGGTCCCTGCATAATGGAGGCGGCAATGGAGGCGTTTCCATTCCGATAGGCTTCGATCTGTAATTCGATCGCCCGCGTCAGGAACTCACTGACCTGATTTTCGAGGTCTTCCGGTATATCCGCCTGTTCGGGGAAGAACGGGTCCGTCCCCTGATTCACTTCCTCCCCGTCGGATACGCCATCCCTATCCATATCGGGGTCGAGAGGGTTCATGCGGTTGGCAACTTCTACACCGTCCACCAGTCCGTCGTTATCGCTATCCGGATTGTTCGCGTCCGTGCCGGTGACCAGGACTTCGTCGTCATCGCTAAGACCGTCCTGATCGGAATCTTGACCTCGGGCGGGAGGCGGGGTCGCATCCTGTGGCGGGGTTTCGGGCGCGGGCTCCGGCGCGCTGCCTACCCCGTAGAGGGATTGCACACCGGCGATATCGTCGTCACCGAGAAAGCGGCGCGGTCCGCTGTAGCTGGGGAACATCAGCGCGTTCGGGTCATTGCTGTGCGCCAGACCAAGAGTATGGCCGATCTCATGCGCGGCAACGGTCAACAGGTCCACGTCGCGCGCGTCGCTATCCACCCAGCGCTCATCGTCGTCGAAGTGCAGGAATACCTGGCTGTTGTCGTACGGGTTTGGGAAGGAGGCATGCGCCAGCACATCTCCCGGTCCATCGAACGGATCGCCATCCCCATGATCTCTCACCGCCCAGCCGATGACGATATCGGCAGCGTTACTGGTTACCTCGGTAAAGGTTAACGCTGTCTGATCAGCCCAAAGAGCAAAGGCGCGGCGGATCAAATCACGCTCCACATCGCCTTCGATCTGGTTGGTCCCGTTGACAAACACGTACGTAATGTCCAGCTTATCCCACGTGGAAATAGCTCGGTATTCGGCGATGGCGGCGCTTTCATTTACCGGACTTGGCAGGTCATCGTACCGGAATTCCGGCTCCGGCGACGATACGCCGGGGATAGTAAGAGAACAAGCCAGCAGCAGGCTTGAAATGAACAAGGATACGGCAACACGACGAAACGATCCTCTCATACAGGTACCTCCAAAAGAATTTACTGCACATTTATAGCATAGGATTGAGTCTTTACAGCATACCCGTAACACATGCACATCGTTTTCTTGGCATCTTCTTAGATGCCTCGGATAGCGGTTTCTTGTATGGCTTCCGCGCTCCTGCCGGGGTATCTTAAAAAAAGGAGTCCGCCCTCCACCCTGAAACTCGAATTTTCCTCCTTATGGTAGAATGCCAATGATGAAGATTGAGAGCAAGCCACTCGTAATTACTTCGAGCGATTCCATACTGCAAACGCTCGATTTCAAACCTTATCGCAGTAAGGTCGAAAGACGTGTCGTTCCATTTTTTCCAAAACCGGATCAACCGCAAACCCTGGAAATTAACACGCCCTGGGGTACGCGCCTGACCGCACGTAAGGGCGATTTTCTCGTCAGCGAGATTGAAACTCCTGATGATTACTGGGCTATCGATCCGGTGATCTTTGAGGAGAGTTATGTGATTATCCGTCCGGGGTATTGCGTCAAGAAGGCTATCACGCTCCTCGTCCCATTGACTGACGTCACCGGCGACCCGGACCAGGAGGTGACCGTAGTGACGCTGGAGGGGGATGAAACAGTGAGAGCCGGAGATTTCTACCTGGCAAAGGGAATCAAAGGGGAGATCTGGCCTTATCCGAAAGAAAAGATCAAGGATGTGATGACGCCCGTCGATTGAGTCGACGGGCGTTTTTGTTTGTAGCTTACCGCTGTCCATCTCGCGCAAGCATAAAGAAGTTATTTTTTCTTTCGGGCTTTCTTTGGTGGTTTCCCATTGGCGGACCGAGCCGGGCGAGTCAACTTGGCGGGGTTGATCTGCTCCACAATGCCGCCCATGTCGCGCATCAAATCTACCATGTGGCGCACCAGGCGGGCATCCAGATCTTTGGCAGCTTCCGCTTTGCCGTCCCATACGGCGATGAGGCGGACTTTGTCTATGCCGCGGCTCAGAGCGGAATACAGCGCCCAGCGATTGTTGCGTTCATGGACGTTATCTCCCTCCTTGGGCAGACCGACACAATCGGGCTGGTAGAGCTCACTCACAAGCGGATCGTTGCGCAGTTTGTAGAAACGTTCCTGCCATCCATCGCCGCCCGGGCTGACGAACTCCCTCACGTAAGGTCCCTCGAACAACGGAAAATATGCCTGGACGGGTACACCGCGCTCCACGCAGCATTCTACAAAGACAATCTCACTGCCTGCATCCATACCGGTCGTTACGGCAAGATCGTCGGGCCCGGCATGATATTTATCGAGCACTGCCTCGATCGCGGCTTTGATCTCATCCTCCATCCGGGGAGGGAAGGGCTCTTCCTGTTTGCGGTCGCTTTTGACCATATAGCCTGTAAACAGGAATACCATGCCTTCTTGGGACAGAGATTTTTCTCGCTTGTCTGACTCTTCCTCTCCATACAATTCCCGGCGGATGCGTTTCAACTCATCCTGAATCACATCTATGCCGGCCTCAACGAACTCAGTTCGGATGTCCAGCGCGCGCAGGATCTCCAGTTGTGCCAGCGAGGATTGCAGGCGGAACTGGTTGCCGCGTGAAGCCGTCAGCGCCTTGCGATAGGCGCGTGAAACCTGCTGGGGAATCGCCGCCGTAAGGATAAGCAATTCTCCCAGAGAAATGAATGCCCAGTAGTCGGCATTTTCGGCTTTTATCTTTGTCTCCAGTGCAAAGCGCAGGGAGCCCCGCAGGTCGCCCAGTACGTTACCTACCTCCTGAATTTCAGGATCTGGTTGTGTCTTGTCCTCAAACTGGTCTGCCAGATGAATCAGGACCGTGCCAAGGGTGAGGGCATTGATTCCCGGATAGATCTCATCCAGGTCCAGGCGGTAGCCCCGCAGGTAGGTCTGGAAGGATTTGAGCAGCCAGTGATAGGAGTCGAAGGCTGTCTGCAAGCGCAACTCCCCGTCCTCGACCCATCTCCAGGATTCGAGCCACATCTCCTTGTAGATGCGGCCCAGCAGGGCGACGGTCTCTGTGTCGCGCGGCATATCTTCCAGCAGGTTTTCGATCTTGATGATCGCTTCATTCACTTTGTTCAGACGGTTGAGGTGGAAGGCTTCCTCACGCCGGAAGAGCAAATTTCTCGGGTTGACTTCCAACCCTTTGCGATACTGGACCAGCGCCAGCTCGTGACGCCCCATATTCTTGAGCGCCAGGCCGGCTTCGCCAATCGCCTCTTCCTTGATCAAAGGGTTACGAATCTCTTCGGAAAGCAACAGGATGTCGCCGATGCGTTTCTGCCGTTCTGCTACGACGAGGCGGTCTTTCCACTCATTGTATTCACGCCAGAACCCCGTGGCGAGCGGAGTCTCGAGCGATTTGCGGTCCGGTTCTTCCAGTCCATCGAGCAGGTTAAAGATCGGGCTTTGCACCGCATCGACATCAGACGCCCAGGTGTCGCGCGTCACGCGCGAGATGGACGCCTTATC
>JAICRQ010000468.1 GCA_025966435.1 Anaerolineales bacterium
CAGGTGTTCTCGCCCAGAATTCCTCGCTGGAGGCGATCCCTGTCTATTTGGTCGGCGTGTTCCTCTTGTTGATTACACTGTACTTGATCGTTTCACGTCCAGGTCAGGCGGCTTCATAATTGCAAAATCCTCTTCCGAGTGCTGAAAGGGGATTTTTGATTCTTACTGCTACCCATCTCGCCCTGTAACAAACTTGAAACCTTGAACCTGACACCGGAAACCTAATTATGGTATCCTTAACCATCTTCTTCACTGGAGCCCTCCATGTATGTTGCCATTGAAGGGGTCATCGGAGTAGGCAAGACGACCCTCGCCCGCCTTCTTCAGCCAGCATTCAACGCCGAAATCCTGCTGGAAGTATTTGAAGAGAATCCGTTTCTTTCTGATTTTTACGCCGATCGCGAACGCTACGCCTTTCAAACGCAAATCTTCTTTTTGTTGAGTCGCTACCACCAGCAGCGACGAACGGTGCATGCGCTGATCGCCTCAGGCAGAAATCTCTTTGCCGACTATACCTTCGCCAAGGATGCTCTCTTTGCACAGATCAACCTCAAGGGTGATGAACTCGATATGTATTACAAAGTGCACGAAGCGCTGGCAGAAAAAATCGAAAAGCCCGATCTGCTCGTCTATTTGCAGGCCAGCACGGATACGCTGATGCAGCGGATTGCTTTTCGCGATCGTCCCTATGAGCGGCAGATGGAGCGCTCCTACATCGACGATCTCAATCACGCCTACGACAGTTTTTTCGCGAAGCCTTTCGACCATACCCCTGTCTTAACGATTGAGACGGATAAACTGAATATCCTTCAAACCCCGGAGCATTTGAAGCTGATCGAGAATCGCATCCGGCAAAGCCTGAAACTGCCGCCGTTTCAACAACCGCTGCCCCTGCCTGAGTAATGGAGATGTATGCGAGTCACCCGTGAATCCCTGATCCGAATTGCCAAAGAGACAGCGCAGGAACGCGCCTTCAACGACCGCGATATCATCGCCGCGTATCTGACGGGTTCGCTGGTCTCCCCCGAGACTGATCCAATGCTGGGCGGCACCGCGGACATCGACATTATTTTTGTCCATGCGGAGGAACCGAAGCACAGGCGGGAGTTCGTCAAACTGACCCCTGATTTTCATGTGGACATTAGCCATCGCGCCAAAGCGGAGTTCAAACGCCCGCGCGAATTGCGTCTCGATCCCTGGCTCGGCTGGGAAATGTACGACCCCATGCTTCTATATGAGCGTGAGAAGTTCTTTGAGTTCATCCAGGCAGGTTTACGCGCCGGGTTCGAATTCAACGCGCCGGCGCCGGCGCTGCAGCGATCCCGTCTTCTACTCTCCCAGGCACGTAGCATCTGGCGCGATCTGCTCGAGATCACCGATACGGTGACATCTCAGGATCTGCTGCAATACATGAATTCACTTTTTTACGCGGTCAATGCCGTAGCGGAGCTCTCAGGACCGCCCTTACAGGAACGCCGTTTAATGCTGGAATTCCCAGCCCGCGCAGAGACGGCGGAACGCCCGGGCTTGAATGCAAGCCTGTTCGGCTTACTGGGGGCAACCCATTTGGACCCGGCGTTTATCCATGACTGGATTCCCGAATGGAGACTTGCCTTTGAAGCCGCGATGGAAAACAGCCGTGTTGATTCGCGTATCCATCCTGCGCGGCTGAACTATTATGAGAAGGCGGTCCGCTCCATGCTGGCAGGCGATAACCCTCGTGCCGCCCTTTGGCCGCTGTTGCAAACCTGGACGCTTGCAGTGGAGGTCTTACCAGATGATGCTTCGAGCGCATGGCGGTCTGCATGTGAACAACTCCGTCTCACAGCCAGCGGCTTTGAAGAGCATGTGAGTGGACTCGATCAATATCTGGATGAAGTCGAGATTCTGCTCGATGAACTCGCTACACAGCACGGCTTGGAAACCTCGACGAGTATCTGAACCCGCAGTAGCAACTTCAGTCGCTTTTCTTGCTGAACTACAGGACGACTAAAGTCGTCACTACCTAGAGGAAAACATGACCCGCGAGGAAGCCTTAGCTCTTGTTCGTGAATACGTCAAAAATGAAGGACTCGTCCGCCACATGCTTTCGGTGGAAGCCGCCATGCGCTTCTACGCCGAAAAATTTGGTGAAGACCCGGAGAGATGGGGCTTGATCGGCCTGCTCCACGATTTCGATTGGGAGATCCACCCGACGCTGGACCAGCACCCACAGGACGGCGCTCCGATCCTGCGTGAGCGCGGCGTGCCAGAGGAGATCATCCAGGACATTCTGAGCCATGCGGACCATCTAAACATGCCGCGTGATACCATGCGGCGCAAAGCAATCGCTGCCTGTGACGAAATCACAGGCTTGATCACTGCGGTCGCGCTGGTCCGTCCCTCGCGCTCCCTCTATGATTTGGAACCCAGCTCCGTCAAAAAGAAATGGAAGGACAAGGCGTTCGCTGCCGGCACCTCCCGCGCTGAGATGGAACACGCCGCGCAGGAATTCGGTATCGAGCTATGGGAACATGTGGGAAATGTGATCCAGGGAATGCGCCGGATCGCCCCAGAGTTGGGATTAGAAGGGAATATACCGAGACCGTAATTGTAAGGAGTGACCATGTCAGAGGAACGATTTGTCTCACGCGGGTTTGTTGGCAAGCGGCGCGGCGCGGAGAAAAAGGATCGCATTCCACCGGGTCAATATCTCACAAAGGATTTTCCGGTCCTCTCTGCGGGACCGACTCCACGTACGCCTATCGACCAGTGGACGTTCACTATTGACGGGTTCGTCAAAGAAAAGGCTTCCTGGACCTGGCAGGAGTTCAACCAGCTTCCCATGCAGAAATACGTCGTGGATATTTCCTGCGTCACTAAGTGGACTCATCTGGATATGAAATGGGAAGGCGTCAGCCTCGATACGCTCCTCGAGCATTTGGAGCTGGATCGCCGTGCGATGTTCGTGACTGCCTATAGTGATGGCGGCTATACTACCAATATGCCGCTGACCGATATCATCAATGGTCAGTCCTTTATTGCCTTGAAATATGACGACAAGCCGCTCACGCCGGAACACGGCGGTCCGGCGCGCATGGTCGTGCCGCATCTCTATTTCTGGAAGAGCGCCAAATGGATACGCGGTATTCATCTCATGGAAAAAGACAAGCCCGGCTTCTGGGAATCGGCTGGTTACCACAACCGCGGCGACCCGTGGAAGGAACAGAGGTATTGGAATGACTAAAGCATTTACCTTTGTGACCCTTCGTGCCCTTTGTGGTTAAAAGAGATCGCTATGAAACCAACCCTCAACTGGCAGATCGCTTCCATCACGAACATCAAGCCTGAGACGGCGAACGTAAAAAC
>JAICRQ010000554.1 GCA_025966435.1 Anaerolineales bacterium
GTTTGAATAGATAAAAGAAGGAATTCATGCCATCAATTCCGAAGGCAGCCAGGAAGAATAACAACGGCGCGCCAAGCCTCCAGCCGGGCATGCCGCTTTTCCTGGGGCTCACGATCGCAAAAAAGAGCAGCGAAATAGCGGTTGCGTAGAATTCGCCCGTGCAGCGCGCACACAAGGGGAGTTGCCGGTCTCCAATCTGAAAGGATCTCTCGTCGATCCGGTGACAGATCGCATAACCAATCGCATCTGCCTTGCCGAGCAGTCCGGGTGGCGTGAAGCTGAACCAGACCGCAAACACAAGGATTGCTGCCAGTGGAACGATGAATCGTGTGAAATTTGCAATACTTGGTTTGGTAGAGGCCTCTTCCATGGCATTCATTATATGAGTATATACGCTTGCGTGCAAGAAAGATTGCATGAGATTACGAAGTGCCGCACGCATGTTTGACATGCGTAAAACAAGCCTGAAAATTACGTTTTGTGGTCATAAACGATGCAGAAATTTACTTGATTAGGATACAAGCGGTAAGGTATGATTGCTTTGATAGGAGATGATCATGAAACGATTGGGAATTCTCACAGGCGGAGGCGATGCACCGGGACTAAACGCGGTAATTCGCGCGGCTGTCAAGACGGCGATCTATGACTATGGATGCGAGGTCGTCGGTATCCGGGATGGCTACGATGGATTCATCGATGACGGAGGCGTCATTCCACTCGGCATTGAAGAGGTACGCGGGATCTTGGTGCGCGGCGGCACAATCCTGGGCGCGGCAAATCGCGGCAATCCCTACGCGCGTAAGGTAATACGGGACGGTAAGGAAGTGACCATCGATGTCTCGGATGAAATTATCAAAGGCATTGAGCGACTCAACCTGGATGCCCTCCTTGTCCTCGGGGGCGATGGGACGCTGCACAGTGCTCATGAGCTGTATTTGAAAGGCGCGCCCATCATCGGTGTCCCCAAGACGATTGACAACGACATTGGCGGCACGGAAGCCACCTTTGGATTTGACACCGCTGTCACAACCGCGACCGAAGCCATTGACAAGTTGCACACTACAGCCGAAGCACACCACCGCGTGATGGTGCTGGAATTGATGGGTCGCAACGCTGGCTTTATCACATTACATGCAGGTATCTCGGGTGGGGCTGATGTCATTCTGATTCCCGAGATCCCGTTTAAGTTTGAAGCAGTGATGGCGAAGGTACGTCAACGCGTGGAGCGCGGGTATCTGTTTAGCATTGTCGCCGTCTCGGAAGGTGCAAAGCCGGTGAGCGGGGAGCAGGTCTTCTCGCGTGAAGGGGATGATGTCTATGTTCCGCGTTTAGGCGGCATCGGGCAGGTTGTGGGAGAGCATATCGAAAAGCAGGGCTTCGAGACACGCGTAACGGTGCTCGGGCACGTCCAGCGCGGTGGCACGCCAACCCCGTTCGATCGCTGGCTGGCAACCCGCTATGGCGCCGCGGCGGTCCGGTTGGCGGCGCAGGGCAAGTTCGACCGCATGGTGTCCTTACAGTGCGGCAAAATCGTGGATATTTCTCTTGCAGAAGCGATTGCCATCACCAAGCGTGTAGACATCAAAGACGATGCAGTCATCACAGCACGTGGGATGGGCATTGTGTTTGGGGATGAAACCCCACCCCAGCCCTCCCCAAATTCGAATAAGTAATCCTCATGATGACATTAAGTTAATTCGAATTTGGGGAGGGTGCGGGAGGGGCAAACCACAATGCCGCCCTTTCGGGCGGCACTGGTGGGGCGCTGTGGCTTCCTTCTTACTTGTTGAGGAGGGATGCCACAGCGCTGGGTTTATTGCTACTATCCATTTGAGACATCACCTCCTCCTTTCTATAGGATGGCTGTTCAGTTTGTTTGCCCCCAGCCGTTCGTCTAATAATGCCAGAAGTATGTCATATTTCATTTCGGATGTCAATGGGGGAATTTCGACTCTTATAAAACTGTAATGCAGTCGAAAAAAAACATCGAAGGCGGGGATTTGTGATACCTTTTGAGAGTCTCCGCAAGCGCCAGGGGACTAAGCTTTGAAGAAATATTCGAGACGAGCCTTGTGAAGGATCTCAACCTTCGCAAGGCTTTAGCTATGCAAAACTACATGGAGGCTCGTATGAAAACCAACCCTAATCGTTTTTGGATCCTTGTCATTCTGCTTGGGTGGTCGTTCGACTTTCTCTTCTGGCAAAAGCCACTTGGTATTAACTTTGCCATCTTTGTATCCCTCTGCGTTGGGACAGGTATATCGCTCCTTCGGTGGGATGAGCTTCGCCTCTCGCGGCGGGCGGGCTTGCTCCTGATCCCCATTGTGTACCTCGCCGCGATGACCTTTATCCGCCTCGAGCCTATGACGGTATTCCTCTCCATCTCGATGGTCCTCTTCCTTATGGGAGTCTTCGCGTTGACCTATGGGAATGGGGCGTGGATGCGCTATAGTCTGTTCGATTATGTCTTTGGCTATTTGCGATTATTTGGAAGTATGATCGTGCGCCCCATCGGGTTTACCTCGGAGCACCGCCGTCTAGCTTCGGGACAGCCGTCCACCGGTGGGACGCGCAGCGCCCAAACCTGGTCGGTCGTCAGAGGGATCGCCATTGCCCTGCCGATCATCGCAATCTTTGCCTCCCTCCTTTCTTCGGCTGACCCTGTCTTTGCAAAGCA
>JAICRQ010000215.1 GCA_025966435.1 Anaerolineales bacterium
CGGCAGCGCTCATGAGAAAGACTTCATTATTGCCATGGCAACCGCCCGTGGGCATGGCAAGCCGCTTGAGCAGCAAGTGTTCCACTGCGAAGGCTGCGGGTGTGAGTTCATCTTGCCGCCAAATCAGATTTCAATCACGTGCGTATACTGCGGTTCGCCGCACGTTGTCAACTGGGAATCAGAGGAACAGCTGCTGGCACCGGACGGCATCATCCCGCACGCATTTGACCAGAAACGCGCGATCCAAGTTTTGGTCGAATGGGTGAAAACCAACAAGATCAAGCCTGAGAAACAGGTGGATCTGCCGCGCGGCGTTTATCTCCCGCTTTGGACATTTGACCTGGGCGGAGGGATTGACTACGTTGGTGAAACGCCCGGAGCTGCGGAAATAGAATTGGGTGACAGACAGCAAAGAAAAACCCGCGTGAGTGACTGTTATCCGGTACAGATCAACGACCTGCCAATCCCTGCCGCCCGAAAACTGTCTTCTGTGTTCCTCAGGCTCATCCCGACCTTTGAGCTGAAAGGCATCAAACCGTACGATCCGCGCTATCTTGCCAGCTGGCCCGCCGAAGTGTACGACATCCCGATGGCAGAAGCCTCACTCGACGCTCGCAGTCAGGGATATTCGCTCTATAAACATGATTTGCCGAACTTGCTCATGTCGATGGATCTCATCTCCACCTCCTCCGCCAAATTGACGGTCGAATCGTTCCGGCTCAATCTGCTTCCCATATGGGTGACAGAAATTCCCTTCGATGGGCGCCAGCATCTAATACTCATCAACGGGCAGAATGGCATTATCGAGAGTGATTTTCCGGAAAAGTCGAGCAGGTCCAAGAAGTCAGGTGGGTTGATGGAATATTTATCTGATTTACTGGACAATTAGGGATAAAAATCAGAAGCCAAAAAGGACCCTGAAATGGTGATCGAGGCAGGAGCAACTCTATCACCATTTTTCTTTTCTCTTTCTACTTACTTCCTCACTCCTTGTCCGCTCCGCGTGTTCCCCTGTATACTTATCCCATGTCCTCTACCATTCCCATCCTGCGGGCGCGGCGAGAACGGCGGCTTGCCCGTCAGCGCGCGAACCATGCCCGTACTCGCAGTCTCTTCCTTAGCGCGGGAATGGTCCTGTCTTTTCTCATCGCGGCCCTGATCATCATCACTGCTTTTGCATACGTCAGCCTGACGCGCGATCTTCCTTCAACAGCAATTCTCCCTATTCTCCTGAATCCTCCTGATGGCTTACTTCTCCAGCCCACGCGCATCTATGACCGTACCGGCGAGAATGTCCTCTTTACCTTTGCTCCAAACGATTCACAGCGCAGGTATCTGCCTCTCAGCGCGACAAACCCACAGCACTTGCCAAACTCATTGCGCGATGCAGTCATCGCCAAAATTGATCCCTATTTTGAGGGACATCCCGGCTACACACTCACCACAATCTTCAATTACGACTTACATCCCACCCTCGCGCAGCGCCTCGCCTTCGACCTCCTGCTCTTCGACGAGCCTCCATCGCTGCGGCGCGCCTTGCGGGAACGAATCCTTGCGGCACAGATCACGGCGCGTTATGGGCGCACGCAAATTCTGGAGTGGTACCTCAACTCGGCGAACTTTGGTCATCATGCCTTTGGAGCAGAGGCCGCCTCACAGCTTTACTTTGGAAAATCTGCCGCGCAACTAGAGACGGCCGAGTCTGCGATTCTTGCGGCGGTGAGCGACGCGCCGAGCTTGAATCCATACGACGCGCCGCTTACCGCATTGGAGCGGGGACGTGAAACCCTTACGTTGATGCAGATCCAGGGACTCCTTTCTGCCGAAGCTGCGCTGGAGGCGCGTGGAGAATCTCCGGTGTTCCAGACACCGCCTATACCAGAGCCCGAGCTGGCGGCAGCCTTCGTCAACTTGCTCCTCACCCAACTGGATTCACAATTCCCTCGCGAGCGAATCGAGCGTGGCGGGCTCACCATTATCTCCACGTTGGATTACGATCTTCAACAGCAATCCTCCTGCGTCACGGCGTTTTACGCAGCGCGGCTCGCAGGTTTGCCGGATCCGGTCATTTCATGCGATTCGTTGCGCTTCCTGCCTGCATTGCCGCCTGAATCAAAGGTAGAAAATTCATCAGCGAGCGCGATCATTACCGACCCCAAAACGGGACAAATCCTGGCGGCGGTGGGGGAAACGTTTCAGGGGCAGGAAACGCCTCTGATCGCGGCGCATGACCCGGGGTCCGTGTTGGATGCGTTTATCTATCTGACGGGATTCACCCGCGGCTTGAGTCCTGCCTCATTGATCTGGGATATTCCAGGCAAGACGGACGTCCAAAACTTTGATGGCGAGTATCACGGACCGATGCGTCTACGGATCGCCTTGGCGAATGATTATGCCGCGCCTGCCGCGCAGGTGCTTTCACAGATGGGTGTCGAAAACGTGGACGAGATCTCTGCCTCCTTTGGTGTGTCCCGAGACGCTGGCGCGGAGTTATCCCTGCTGGACGCGGCTGGTGCATTCGGTGTATTTGCGCAGGAAGGCGTGTATTTTGGGCAGGAGTTTGAAGATACACTTAAACCAGTCTCTGTGTTGAGGGTAGAGGGCAACGACGGCAGTCTCTGGCTCGACTGGTCCACCCCTCAGGCGAAACCGGTTGTGACGCCCGGGCTCGCCTATCTTATAAATCATGCTCTCAGCGATGAGACGGCTCGCCTGGGTGCGTTGCAAAGCTCGAATGTTTTAGATGTTGGTACGCCTGCTGCCGTTAAGCTTGGACAGACGGAGGATGCTCGGGACGCGTGGACGATTGGTTATACACCCTCGCGTGTCGTCGCTGTATGGACGGGCGCACGCGCCCAAACTGGAGGCGATCTCTCGCCAAGTGCCCCGGCGGTGTTGTGGAGCGCGTTGATGCAGATCGCTTCGCAAAACCTGTCGCCTGAAGGCTGGGCTGCGCCGGAAGATGTCTCGATCATTAACGTCTGTGACCCGTCGGGAATGCTGCCGACGACGGATTGCCCGAATCTCGTGAGCGAGGTGTTCCTGAACGGCAATGAGCCGATTCAAGTGGATACCATGTATCGCAGATATGCGGTCAACCGTGAGACGGGTCTGCTCGCCACAGTATTCACACTGCCGCACTTGATTGAAGAACGCGTGTATCTTGTCGTGCCACCGGACGCCCGTTCTTGGGCAGAAGGTACGGGGCTGGAAATCCCACCCTCAGACTACGATGTGATTCAGCCGCCCCCTCTCGATGAGAACGTAAATATCACAGCACCAGATTTATTTTCCGAAGTAGGCGGCGACGTGCAGATCGAAGGCACCGCTGCAGGCGATGGTTTTGTCTCTTATCGAGTGCTGGTGGGACAGGGATTAAACCCGCAAGAGTGGATTCAGGTTGCGGAAAGCAACGAACCAGTAACCGCCGATGTGTTAGCTGCGTGGAACACAAACGGCTTAAGTGGCTTGTATGCGATCCAGTTGCAGGTCGTAAGGAATGATCAGAGAGTAGATACCGCGATTATTCAAATAACCGTGAAAGGCGAAGAATGACGACTTTGGCGGGTTAGTCGTCAAACAATAAAATTATCAAAGTTACTCTCATTACAGGAGACATCATGAACACTGAACTTTTGCTCGTTGTTGGAATTATTGTTTTTGTTTTACTCATCCTGAATGTTATCTTTCTGGGCATTATCTTTTTTATGCGCAGGAGGATGGCTGCGGTTCGCCAGTGGCCCTCCACGATGGGAACGGTCAACGCGTCCTATTTAGAGCGCAGATCTTCGAGCGATGGCGGTTCGACAAACTATCCTGTCGTGCAGTATTCTTATCAGGCAGGTGGACAGTCGTACAACGGGATGAAGATCGCACCCGGTC
This sequence comes from Anaerolineales bacterium, assembly GCA_025966435.1. Taxonomy (GTDB): domain Bacteria; phylum Chloroflexota; class Anaerolineae; order Anaerolineales; family Villigracilaceae; genus Defluviilinea. The sequence continues at coordinate 3,883 of JAICRQ010000215.1, forward strand.
CCGAAGTCGGCGGTACGGGTGCAGGGAAAGTCGTGGCACGCTATCCGGCGGGCGCGCAGATAATGGTGTTTTACAATCCTCAGAATCCATTCGATGCTGTGCTGGAGACAAAAGCACCAGCGCAGTGGATCCTGTGGCTGATATTAATTGTTTTCGATATAGCTTTGTGTGGGGTCATTCCAATTGTTTGGTGGTCAATGAATCCATAATGGGTATTCTGCCAGCCGCACTCTTCGTTGTCCCAGCAGTTTTGTAGGCGCGTGTAATTCAGGCGAGAGGGGAACAGCCAGGCAAAGAGATCGTTACACACAGGAGTGTTGCGCTGATTAGAGCGTAATGAAACTCTATCCAAATGGAATCGCAAACAACAATAGATGCAGCCGACCCCAACGGGTGGAGATGCGGTTGCTGAGAAATCCAATTAGCATGAGATGGAATTGGTGGAGATAAAGAATTTTTTAAAGCTTACAGAGTTGTAACTTCAAACGACGCTGTTTCGTAGGCAGAACGTAGGGGAATAATCCATGCGATTTTAAGATGCTTTGATAAAATGCCGCTGGTTAAATCAAAATATCATCCTCAGTTTTCGGGCTGACTTGAAGATCTTCGCAACAATGAAGTTTCAATGACGCTCAACAATGTTCACCACACCATGTCCCGAACTGCTCTCTATCTATCTCTTCTCGTATACCTTCTTACCACCTTTTTCCTAAACCCAGCCAAAACACAAGCGATTGGCAACCCCGATGCGAATCTGCCCACCTTTGCAGACTTCAGCCGGTCGGTCCAAAACGGGGACGCGAACGTTCTGCGCGGCGTATATGTGCCAGGCGTGCTGGCGCTGCCCGTTGTGCAACAGCCGGAGGATCGTCCTTATTATGTTTCCAACCGGGACGGAGAAGTCACGCAGTTTTCGATCGCCTCCCAATATGGAAATATCGGTTTGCTGGCTCACAATACTCTCAATTCTGGAAAATTCTTTGCACAACTTTCCATGGGCCAGCCGGTGCATCTGGTATACGGAGATGGCAGAGTCGAGGATTTTGTTGTAGGGAACATCCTGCGTTTCCAGGCATCAGAACCTGAAAGTATTACAAGCTCATTTCGTAACCTGAATCGAAATGAAACTTTATCCGCGGGCGATATGTTCCTTCGAGTGTATGCTGGTGAGCGTCATCTTGTTTTCCAGACCTGTATTGAAGCGAACGGAAACCCCAGTTGGGGACGTCTTTTTATCATGGCTGTGCCAAAAGAGTAGGGTAGGCATTTCAATCCTGTAAGCTGGTATTACTGAAATGAAAGGTGGAATCTCACTTACTGTTGCTATAATGCTGCCATACAACATTTGAAATAGCAAACCCGTTGAAAGACGGGGACGCAAAGCCGTTGGGTCTACCATCCCCTATGGGATCAGGATTGCCAGGTTGCCGAAGATTGAACCATCGTAAGTCCTTCGCGAGCCTGGAAATAGACCAGGCTCGTTTTGTTAGAACCTTATCATCTGTTCGTCCGATAAAGGCAAACCCGTCGAAAGACGGGGACGCAAAGCCATGGGTCCGCCATCCCTGTCATGGGATCAGGATTGCCAGGTTACCGAAAGCGAATGAAATTCGCCCCCGCAGCTTTGAGCGCCTTTATCGACACGGAAGGAAACCATGACGCTCAATGCTCAAACCCAGCGCACCACTCTAAATGCCACGCCTCTACTGGTTCTTTTAAGTTATCTGTTCTTAAACCCCGCCCCGGGACATGCACTCGGAAATGGCGGAGCCGCCCTCCCTGATTTTGCGGAATTTACAGAAACAGTTCAAAACGATGAAGCAAATGTCCTGCGCGGTGTATATGTGCCCAATACCCTCGCTCTGCCAATTGCCCAGCAACCGGCGGGCAAATCCGGTTATGTATCCAATAAGGAGGGAGAAGTTACCCAATTTGGCATGGCGTCTCAGTTCGGGAACGTCGGTTTGCTCGCTCATAATCATTTGTCTGGCAGTGATTTTTCAAACCTTGTCGTTGGGCAGGAAGTCCGGCTGGTTTACGGAAATGGGACAGTTGAATATTTTGAGATCACGCAAGTTTTGAAGTTTGAGGCTCTCGAACCTAACAATCCGTACAGTTCCTTCCGTGATTTGAGCAATGATGAATTTCTGACCGCCGCGCAATTATTCAAAAAGGTGTACGGTGGTGAACGCCATGTCACTTTCCAGACGTGTATTGCCAACGCCGAAAGCCTGAGCTGGGGACGTTTGTTTGTTCTTGCGACACCAAAGACTAAAATGGATAGCGTGAACCATTGGGTACCTACCTGGAAATCCCAAAATGATGGACTGCTCATCTCAGCGAGATGAGCAGTTTTATTTTATAAAGTTCTAATCTGCACCTAGATA
>JAICRQ010000435.1 GCA_025966435.1 Anaerolineales bacterium
GACAGAAATCTACGAGTTTTTTTATATAGTTTATGGGGTACCTATTTTTTGTTTGGACTTTTCTTTAATTACCATATCGCCACGCATGATTACTATCATTTGCCCTTCATCCCCATTGTGGGGTTGTCGCTGGCGCCGCTCGGGGATTGGTTTTTCGCGCGTTTGAAGGAAGCGGTCATTCAGCCCTGGGCAAGAATCGCTGTATATGGCGTCCTTATCTTTGGCATCTTTTCCATGGTGTGGGATGTGCGTAATCAGATGAAAGCCATCGATTATCGGCCTGAAGCCGCCATGTGGGCGGAGATCGCTGAGCATTTCGACGAAGATGCACGTGTCGTGGCATTGACTCAAGATTACGGTTCCCGGCTCGAATACTGGGGCTGGCGCGATTCTGTGAATTGGCCTCATACAGGTGACGCGGGGTTTGTTAACCTGCGCGGCGGAATTCTTTCCTTCGACGATCTCTTCGACCGCTATGCTTCGAAAATGACTTATTTCCTCGTGACCGATTTTGAAGAATTCGACCGGCAGCCGCAGCTCAAAGAGCGCTTATTGACTTTCTATCCAGTGACTTCTGAGGGAGATGGCTACTTGATCTTTGATTTGAAGAATCCAATCCAGCAGGGTGCAAGCAGTTCATGACCTCGCCCGAGCTTTCCATCATCGTTCCTGCCTACAACGAAGAAGCTCTGATCGTAAGCACGTTGGACGATATGTAAAAACCTGAATCTGATAAAATACACGGGTTCATATTCCAATTTATACTATTTCAACTGCATGATATCCATGTATAAGGAGGGGAATAGATGTATTCAAAATTTTTGCCAACTTAATTGCTCGATAAAGGTAGTGCTATGAGGATGTTTCATGACGTGGATTTTGATTCGCGGCTGCAAGGTAAAAAGAATGATCAGCAAACTAACTTTCTTGGATTGCGCTCTCAAACTTTGTCACTTTTTTATCTGGGAAGTTCCCTTAGTGTTTTGTTGCCCCTGATTGTCTATGCCTATTTGGGGACATTCTCGCGCTATCGAGGTGATGACTATTGTGAAACGAGTCGCATCCGAAGCTCAAGCAATCCTTTACAGGCATCTGCCATAAGATACTTTGAGCGGACTGGCCGCTATTCCACCTTACTACTTGTGCAAGTAAGTGAGTGGTTCGGAAAATCCGGCATGATTTATATGGCGGCGACTGTGCTGCTGGTGTGGTTGATCGGGCTTATCTGGATGATGTCTGAAATTGGAGATGCAAGTGGTTTACGTTGGAATATTTGGCTGAGTTTCGTGTTGGCAGTTCTGGCCATGTTCTTTAGCCTTTACCGGGCTCCAAATCTCTATCAAATCCTTTTCTGGCGTTCGGGCATGGTGAGTTATCTGGCCCCCATCGTCCTTTTAGTTTATCTTGCGGCACTCATTCTGCATCAGCTGCATGATCCATTCAGCCACTCCGGACAGCTATGGAGCAGTCTTCTTATTTTCGCCATAGTCTTAATAACAGGGGGAACGTCAGAGACAATCGCCGCCCTGCAAATCATTATTTTGTTGCTCTCTTTTCTGGCGCTTTATTTCGGGACAAGAGTTATTCGTAGAGATGTACTTCTCATGCTGGGTACTGCACTCGTGAGTGCTATCCTATCGATGTTAATCATGGCCCTCTCCCCAGGTAATCCAGCGCGTATGAATGTCATGACCCTGCCAATGCCAGACTGGTTTCTCCTTGGCACTGAGGCGTTGACGTATGCGGTCCAATTCATTCTCGATAGCTTCAAAGTTTCCCCTTTGCCCTCGATACTTGCCTTTGTCATGCCATTTCTGCTCTTTTGTGGTCTACAGAATGCTTACCTTCAACTCTCTCCACAATTGGCAAAAAAAATGAGGTGGCTGCTCTTTCTTATTCCACTGGGCATGCTAATGGCAATTGCTGTTAATTTTGCTCCCAGTGCTTATGCTCAATCTTATCCCAGTGCCCGGGTGCGCTTTCCTTCTCTTTTTCTTCTGACACTTACTCTTATGGCAGAAGGTGGGTTGTCAGGTTATCTCTTGGTCCAATTAAAACGGTCTCCTGCCAATATACTTTTCCGTGGGCTAGTATTAGGCCTTCTTATTATGACATTTCTCTACCCTATTCGAATTGCTACAAAACTTTATGATCAAGTGCCCGAGTACCGTGCACATGCTGTTGCCTGGGATACTCGCGATGAGCATATCCGGCAGGCGGTTGCGCGCGGCGCCACAGATCTCGTTGTTGTCCAGTTGGATACGATTGCGGGAATACAGGAGTATAAAGGTAACGAAGATACCTGGATCAACGGCTGCGCTGCGGATTTCTATGGACTCCGTTCGCTGCGCGCGCCCTAAGTAGATGTATATGAAATTATCGAATGCATCTTCTTTTCAGCCATCAAGCTTAGTGACGAGTACAAATCGCGGCTGTACCAGCTGCGTCGGCAAACTGCAGCGGAAACCCTCGCTATGAAGGCTCAAGGGCAACCGCATCTCGTCTTCCGGTTTTTATCGGAAGTGCCGATCCAGGACCTGGGGGACCGTACGGGCTATCGTTTGAATCACTGTGCTGCGGCGTTGTATGGAGTCAATACGATTGTGGCTATACCAATGGACGATCAATAACATGAGTGAGCGTGACCTGACACCGATCCTGATAACCGGTACACATCGCAGCGGGACGACATGGGTGGGAAAAATGCTGGCTGCCGATGCATGTACTGCGTATATCAGTGAGCCTTTAAATGTTTTGCATCGTCCGGGTGTCTTTCGCGCCAGGGTCAAATATTGGTACCAATATATCTCTGAAGAGAACGAGCACGAATATATCTCAGCCTTCGAGGAACTGCTGGAATTTGATTATCATCTCTGGGACGAACTCCGCTCTCTTCGTTCGAAGCATGACCTTCTGAGAATGGGACGCGATTTCTTTAACTTCTACAACGGGCTGATGCGCGGTCTACGTCCTCTCTTCAAGGATCCATTTGCAGTCTTTTCCACACAATGGTTTGCGAAGCGCCTGAATTGCAAAGTGGTCATCACGGTCCGGCATCCGGCGGCGGTTGCCAGCAGCTTGAAACGGCTCAATTGGCCCTTTGACTTTCAGGATCTGCTGGCTCAGCCGTTGCTCATGCGCGACCACTTGGAGCCCTATCGGGAGGAGATGGAATCCGTGCAGCCGGATGACGTGATCGGACAGGCGGCATTGCTCTGGAAGTTGGTCTACCGCTCGGTTTACCGCACCCATGAACAGAATCCTGATTTCATTGTGGTGCGTCACGAGGACCTCTCTCGTGACCCGATCTCCGGCTACCGCGCGTTATATACAGCGCTCGATCTTGAGTTTACGCCGCGCGTCGAAAAGACTATTTTGAATTCCAGTAGTTCTGAAAACCCGAGAGAGCTCTCACACAAAAAAGTTCATGACATCAGGTTGGATAGCCGCGCCAGCGTGGACAACTGGAAGAAACAATTGACTGCGGAAGAGGTCGATCGCATTCACAGGGTAACAGAAGAAGTTTCTACACTATATTATTCCGATGCGGAGTGGTGAAAACCGCGCGCATCCCATAGGAGAATTCAACGAATGAATCGTGTATCCAAATCCATCCAACGTGATCTAAAA
>JAICRQ010000513.1 GCA_025966435.1 Anaerolineales bacterium
AGGTGGGCGCGAGCGCATGGATGGCACACTCGAAACTGTCGAAGACGTGCGTTTTCCCCTGCATGTGGATCTCAAAACTTTTATCGTATACGTTGCCGCATACTTCACAACGCAAACCATTTGTTCGTGCTTCAGCCATCGCGTACCTCTACTTTCACTGGTTATCGCGCCGCCTGCGCCTTCTTGATGTTCTGACGCCGGGCGCGGGTTTGAGCCGCCGTCGGTTTGGAGCGCTCGGGGACGTTCCGGCGCGGCTTAGCCTGGAACCGGTCCCCGCGAATGTGGACCGGCTTGGAGCGCAGCTTCTTGAGCAGGTCTTTGGCTTCCTTCGTATCCCCGACGAGTTTGCCATCCTCTACATGCGCATCTTCCTTGCTCACCAGCCACTTCACCGTCGACCAGCCTCCGCCGGCGCGCTTCCCGCCGACACGCTGCAGGTGTCCCGGGTCTCCCACGTCCTGCGTGCGGAACGTCTCGAAGTCATCGCCGCTCCGAAGCTCGATATGATAGTAATTTCCCTTCCCACCACTGCCCGGCTTTTGTCGTCCTCGCCCCTGCGGCTGCGAACGTGCATTTTCTTTAGAAGACGTGCGCTCCCGTTTCGCCTGGGCTTTCTTGATATTCTTCTTGGCTGCCTGACGCTGCTTCTCAGTAGCCATACGTACCTCCTTCGTTAGATCGGAACCAATACATAAATGCCCCTATGCAACATCTAACGAGAGCAGAGTCTGAATGTTACGTTCTCCGTTTACTTCACAGGTGAAAAGGACTTGAGCAATTGCTCCAAGTCCTTTTCATTGTTTTATGCTCCCTCAAACAATCTATTCGTGTTGTTGCGGATATCGTTACGTGCTACTGGCGCTGCGTAATTATCTGCGGGAACGTCTTCCCAAAGATCAAGCCGCGGACGTGGTTCGAGCCAAGGAAGGAGTGCGGAAAGCCCAAATCAATGGGGCTTGCCTGGTCTAAACATTCGATCTGCGCATCTGTCAATGTAAATTCGAGGCATCCCAGATTATCCTTCAACTGTTTCTCACGGCGCGCGCCGAGGATGGGAATCATGTGATACGGTCTCTGGCGCACCCAGTTGATCGCGATCTGCGAGGTAGTGTGTCCCGTTTCCTTTGCAAGCTCCATCAATACGGCAGCGATGGTTTTTATCCGTTCGCTGGTGTCCGTTGATCGCTTCGGCTCCTCAGAAGGTGCATTGTACTTTCCCGTCATCTCACCGCCCTCCAGGATTCCCCAGGGCAGGTACGTCATCTCCATTGCCTGTGTCATCGGCAAGATGTCGCGTTCGGGGGCGCGGCTGGCGAGACTGTACTCGCCCTGATACGCCACAAAACGCGACAAGCCTCGCAGGTCTGCCAGCGTGTTCGCCTGGGAAACCACCCATGCCGGCGTGTCCGAGATGCCTACATACAACACCTTCCCCGCCCGGACGAGGTCATCCAGCGCGCGCATCACCTCTTCGACGGGGGTCATCCCATCCCACATGTGCAGCCAGAGCAGGTCCATGTGATCGGTATCCAGCCTGCGCAGGCTCCCTTCCACGGAACGGCGCATATTCTTGCGATGGTTGCCACCAAAGTTCGGGTCGGTCGGGAATTCGCTCAGGGTGTACTTTGTGGCAATGACGAAATGATCGCGGTCCGCTTTCGTGAACTCGCCGACAAATCTTTCGCTCGTGCCGTTTGTGTAATTGTTGGCGGTATCGATGAAGTTACCGCCCGCTTCCGCGAAGGCATCGAATATCTTGCGGCTTTCGTCCTTCGGCGCGCCCCAGCCCCAGTCATCACCAAAGGTCATAGTGCCGAGGCATAGTTCCGAGACACGCAAACCGCTTTTTCCAAGTAGTTTGTAACGCATTGTGGGTCTCCTATCTTTTCTCAACAGAGATTTGAAGTTCGGTCACGTACTCATGTTTGTCGTTCGCGAGATATGTCGGCGGCAATTCGAAATCCAAACCCTCCGCACCATAGCGCAGATAAACCTCGCGGATCGGTCCTGCCATTCGATAGTCATTGGCTTCGATCCAGGCGAGCAGCGCGTTGTACGCCTGGAAAATGTCCGAGTACTCCCCCACATGGACGGCACAAGCGACGTTCGAGAGCCGCGGCAGGTGACGCACACGGATTAATTCATTCTCCGGGATGGCGTATTTCAAGGGAACGGCTACTTCCGCATCGACGTCCTTCTCTCGATATTCATCATCGTAATAAATGGAGAAGGGAGGCTTATCTGCTCGTGCCCCGTCGAACCTGGCGACGTAGGTTTCCAGCATGTCGAACATTTGCTGGATACGGTCATCGTCCGCGGCGACCTCGCGGTAGGTGGCTGCCAGTTCCGGCTCGATGTCACGGAGGATCACATCATACGCTCCATGCCCGGGCACCTCACTCATCTGGCGGATGCGAACTTCCAGACGCTGCAGCTTTTGCTGCTCCGCCTTCATTTGTTCTTCTACTTCTGCCCGTTTGAGCTTTAACATCCCCAGCAGTTGGTCTGTCGATAGGTCTTCTTCCAACATGCCAGCGATCTGCTCGAGCGAAAAGCCCAGGTCTCGCAGAGCAAGGATTCGGTTCAAACGCGGCAACTGCTCAGCAGAATAGTAACGATAGCCCGTAAAAGGATCCGTTTCTGACGGCGTCAGTAAACCGAGCTGGTCATAATGGCGCAACATTCGCACAGACACGCGGCTCAAACGAGAAAATTCACCGATCTTGAACATGCGCTGAATATACACTCTGACAGTGTGTCAGAGTCAAGGGGCAAAAGGAGGGAATTTTTCAAAGTTCGAATTTCGAGATTTTCTGTACAGGGGTTTCACGGAGGGGACGGAGTTTGTTCTGTCTTCTATAAAGAAGAAACCGTATTTTCCGTGTTCGTCCGTGTACCATAAAGATTTTCCCAAGCGACTTTAATAAGCCATGAGCCTGAAATGGGAAAAGAGCACAACCGTTATAATCACCAGAATGA
>JAICRQ010000053.1 GCA_025966435.1 Anaerolineales bacterium
GATCAATGTGAGAACGAGGAGCAGCATCAGCCCATGCAAGAAACGTCTCAACGCAGTACCTCCCCCACAGGGTGAGTAAAACTCCCACTTGATTCGCTCCTTACTTGCACTGCCAGCGCCGGGTCATCGGTAAAAATCGCATCTACGCCCCAGTGAAACAGACGGCGCATATCCTCCGCCGTATTGACCGTCCATACATGGATGCGTCGATTCAAGCGATGTACGCGCTGAACTTGCTGCGAGCTGACGTCCTCTACGTAGGGATGTAAGGCTTGATACTTCCCGAAATTGAAGCCAAAAGAGCGCGCCCAGGCGCCGAGAAATCCGTTGAAAGCCAGCAAACCTCTGGGCACTTCTGGCAGGTAGGCGCGTGCCTTCGAAAGATTGGAAGCAAAGAATGAGGAGAACAGTACACGCTTTTGCAATCCAAATTTCTTGATCAGCATGCAGACCGTCTCAACGAGAGAGTCGCGTGGAGTGGTGTAATTGGTCAACTCCACATTGATAAACGTACGCTTCCCTACTGCTTCGAAAACATCATCCAGCAATGGGATTTTCTCCCCACGATACTTTTCTGAAAAAAAGCTGCCCGCGTCCAGCGACCGCAGCTGCTGAAAGGATAGATCCTTTACACGTCCATGGCTGCCTGTCGTACGATCGACGGTTGAATCATGAATCACCACTGCCCGTCCGTCTGCAGACAATTTGACGTCAAGCTCAATGGCATCGGCCTTCTGCGCCAGTGCCAGTTCGAATGCCGCCAGGGTATTCTCCGGCGCGTGAGCAGACGCGCCGCGATGCGCGAAGATAACGGGTTGGGGTAGTGATGTAAGCATGATAACAAGACACCAGATTACGCGTGAAATTCGGCGATGCGTAACCCGGTATGTATAGCAGAAAATAGACTAAATATCAACGAAATAGGCCCTCGCTGCACGGTCCAGCATATCTCGCGACATGGTTGGGGGCACAGAAAGATAACTTGAAATATCGAGGATCTGGTCGCACAAGTCGCGGGGATGAGAAGCGCGCAGTTTGCGGTTCCGTTTGATATACCACTCCTGCAATAAATATGCCAGTCCCTGATCGCTATATTCCACCTTTTTATCCTGCGCGACACGCCTGAAAATCTCACGATACTCCTCATAAGAGGGATCACCGATCTCGATCTTGTGACGCAGGCGGCGCAGGAAGGCTTCGTCCACCAGGTCTTTCGGAGGCAGATTGGTGGAGAACACGATCAAAACATCGAACGGGACTTCCACTTTGCGCCCATTGTGAAGGGTGAGGAAATCCACGCGGTTTTCGAGCGGAACGATCCAGCGGTTGAGAAGGTCACGCGGTCGTACCTGCTGGCGCCCAAAGTCGTCAATCAGCAAAATGCCGCCATTGGCTTTCACCTGGAACGGTGCTTCATAAAACTTATGTACTTCGTCATAGACGAGGTCGAGCCCTTCCAACGTCAGCTCCCCACCAACCACAATGAAGGGACGGCGAATCTTCACCCAGCGCGGATCACGTCGCTGGCTGGTGCGCAGGTTGCCTGTGCCCGGAGCGGTTGTGGGAACATCGGAATCAGGCGCAAGCCGGTGGCTTACCTGGTCGTAAACCTTGATGACTTGCCCATCCAGATACAAAGCATACGGAATATACATTGCCTGTGTCAAGACAAGGTTACCAAAGGCGCGGGCAACGCTGGTCTTGCCATTCCCCGGAGGACCATACATAAAAATAGATGTGCCGGAGTTAAGCGCCGGACCCAGTCGTTGGAAACTTGATTCGGAGATGACCATCTGCGAGAGGATCTGGCGCATCATGCGTGAAGTAACGGTCATACGCCCGGTCTTTTGTCGGCGGATGGCTTCGTTATAGACCTCAAAGGGAACGGGAGCCTGCCCGGCATATTGACTGCGTTCCAGCGCCTCACGCGCCCGGGTAACCCCGGCTCCTGTAATGCCATAGGTATAAGCGCCTTCCCCAAGACCACCCTGCGACGATTTCACCTCCAACATCTTTTCGCGTTTCAGCGCTTCCAGGATGCTATCCGTTACACCGGCAAATGGCAGAGCCATCTGCTCGGCGATCTTAAACCCGCTCAGATAGCCCTGTGAATAAAGAATCTTTAAGGCGAGATCCTGCAGCCAGAGATGAGATAACCCCGTATCCTCGACGGAGTTAATAGGCGGTGGTGAAAATTGCGCCGGGCCGGCGGATGGTCTTCCAAGAGGATTGTTCATGACACCTCCCGATGGGGATGCTCCATAGAGATAAAAGATTTGATTGCGATCAAATTATACTGCCTCTTACCTTCCTCTTTCCTCGTAGTGACACTCCTGCCCTGCACAATCCTGTAATTTTTCTCCGTACTACGCTCTTAAGAGAATACCTGTACAAACCCTGTTTACGGCCCTCTTCTCGTGTTTCGTGACGTATTGTTTATCGTATATAATCTGGGGAACTATGAACCTCTCCATCGTGATACCGGTGTACAATGAAGTTAAAAATATCGGGGAAATTATCAAACGAGTACAATCCACAAAACTTGCAAAAGAAATTATCATCGTCGATGATGGTTCGAAAGATGGAACGCGTGATGCTCTGCAAAATCTGACGGGTCAAAAAACGGTTCGCGTGATTCTGCACGAGCGTAACCAGGGAAAAGGGGCCGCAGTTGTTACAGGTCTCCGGGCAGCCAAAGGGGATGTTTTGTTGATTCAGGATGCCGATCTCGAATACGATCCACGCGATTATCCCACCCTCCTCCGCCCCATTGAGGAGGGACTTGCGGATGTCGTGTACGGATCACGGTTCCTCGGTGCGCCGCACCGCGTGACCATGTTCTGGCACATGGTGGCGAACCGGCTCCTGACGTTCATGACCAACATTTTATACAACACGATCCTCACCGACATGGAAACCGGCTATAAAGTATTCCGCCGGGAAGTGATCGATGGAATGACCATCCGCGCCAAACGCTTCGATTTCGAACCGGAGTTCACCGCCAAGGTGCTCAAACGCAAGTATCGTATTTTTGAAGTCCCCATATCGTTTAATCCCCGCGATTATTCCCAGGGCAAAAAGATCAAGCTCAAAGACGCGTTCGAAGCCGTGTGGACGTTATTAAAGTACAGGTTTGTAGATTAAAACAGAAAGGCGTCTACGACGCCTTTCTGTTTACTTGCTCACAGTCACATTATATTCGTAGATGTAATCCCCCGCCTCGAAATCGGCAATCCCATCATTGATTTGTTCGTCAAAGGTAGCAACGGCTCTCAACTCATATTCCCCATTCGGCCAGTCCGATAACAGTGCCACAAAGTCGAGGCAAACCATATCGCTGAGTTGATATGTAATGGGATGGACCACGTCACCTGGCAGTGCATCGCCATTGAAATACAAACCTATTCTGATATGTTCAAAGTTCTGCTCAAGGATCTCTTCCGTGGTTGTGCACCAGCCATAATTAAAATAAGTGGGTGTATCATCGCTGATTTCAACAGTATAGCTAAGGGTTCCTGGCTGGGCGGTATCCTCATCGGTGTATTGCTCTTTCGCCAGGGAAGCCAGGTAGACGCCTTCTCTTGCCTGTAACGATTCAAGAACGACGTTAGGATCCGTTTCTATGCTTGGCATGGCTCCTTCCGGTGCAGCGAATTCAGACGGTTCCTCAGTCGCGGCAGACTCGGTGGATTCGGGATTCAAGGGAATCATGCCCGGCAGCAGACATGAAGTTAGGAAAAGCCCACCAATAATGAGCAGCACAAACGTTTGTGCGAATATTCGGGTCCTCATAATCTCTCCTGATTTCACGACTTACATGTATCGATCAACATCTCTGCTTTGACGATTATAATCCCTGGCATGGATTGGCAGACACAGGTCGAATCGGAATTCGAAAAGGCGGAACAGGCGCGGGCACGCGGGAATGAGGGACAAGCCCGGGTCTGCGCCCGGCGTGCGGCTGGTATTGCCATCCGGGAATACCTCACCCGCCAGGGAGTTCGCCCTCCGAGCGTGAGCGCGTACGATTTGCTCAATTTCTTGAAGGAGGACCCGCATCTTTCTGACGATCTGAGATTAATAGCCGACCACTTAACATTGCGCGTGAATGAGGAATTTAAGCTGCCTGTCGAAGCCGATCTTATTGCAGAAGCGCGCACGTTGTGTGAGACTCTTATTCCGAATGCCGCCTAAATAGACTCCAATTTGTGAATGCGATAACCGCCTATCGTTAGAAGGCAAGAAAAGATCACAGGTGCGGTAAAGCAAAATAGACCCTGGAAACTTCAGGGTCTATTTGTTTGAACGTCTTCAAATTATTTTCTTCCAACTAGATAGTAAAGCGCACGGGCGAGGGTAATGATCACGAGCATGCCAGACATCACGCTGCCAAGGACCACAAACATCCGTTGCCAGTCGCGAAAGCGTGACACGATCTCCTCCGGCTGAGGAAAATGGATCCGCTCGCGCAATCTTTGTACAACTTCCAGGGGAGGAGTCACCGGTCTGAGCGTCCCGGCGAGATGCGCCTCGAGCGCAAGCATCTGATCTTCCGAAAGTATGGTCCTTCTAAACATGTTATTTACTCACTGATCGTCAAACATGACGACAACTCGGCATTTTGGTTACTCGTTATCCAGACTGATGTTCTGGTCGCCTAGCTGATCGCGGAGAGCCAGCAGTGTGCGGTGATAAAGGCTTTTAACCGCGCCTTCACTGCGTCCCATGATCCCGCCAATCTCCGCATTCGACATGTTCTCCACGAACTTCAGGATGAGCAGGTTCTGTCGTTCTGCCGGCAAGCGCCGAATAAACCTGAGAAGTGCATCCTGTTCCTGCGAGCGAACCAAATTTCGTTCGGGGTGATCTCCCTTCGAAGGCAGTACCGGCACATCGTTGATGGGAACTTCCTGCCGCCGGCTGCGGTCACGGTGCCAATTGGCAACTAGGTTGTGTGCAATCCGGTACAGCCAGGCAGAAAAAGGGACGCCGCGATCGGTATAGTTTTGAATGTGATTCATCGCCCGTTGAAAGACGCGGGCAGTGAGGTCCTCCGCATCGTGGAGGTTCCCTGTTCGGTAGTAAACATAGTTGAAGATGCGGTCGATGTAGCGTTCGTAGAGCAGACCAAATGCATCGCGGTCACCCTGCGACGCACGTGTCAGCACATCTTCTTCATTGAATTCGTTATCCGGCACATTGGGTCCTACCGGCAGGGTCTATGAAACATAACCCCGACGGGTTTTGGAAGTTGCAGGGAGTATAACATGTCACATTTTGATTTAAGGATCGCCCGGGTCATCCAATGTTTTATATGAATTGAATCAGAGTTTCGACATCATCAAGTGTGATTGGTATAATAAAAGATTGCGTTTTTTCTGTTCTGCCAGCAGTTGTACTTCTGGCTCGTAAGCGGCAGTGCAACTGCCGCCACAACCACTAAACATTAGCGATAAATGAAACAAATGTGCTATAATCAATTCGCTTTTTCCACCCTTAGAGAAGGTTAAAAAATGTCATCCAATTCCATTCGCGTGGTTGGCGCACGTGTGCATAATCTTAAGAATATCACCGTCGAGATTCCCCGCGATAAGTTCGTTGTAATTACGGGCTTATCGGGGTCAGGGAAATCTTCGCTTGCCTTCGATACGATCTTTGCCGAGGGGCAGCGCCGGTATGTCGAGTCATTATCCGCCTATGCCCGTCAATTTATCGGGCAGATGGATAAGCCTGATGTGGACCACATCGAAGGGCTTTCCCCTGCTGTTTCCATCGACCAGAAGTCCACATCGCACAACCCCCGTTCGACAGTGGGTACGGTGACCGAAATCTATGATTACCTCAGGCTTTTGTTCGCGCGTGCCGGCATCCCGCACTGCCCCATCTGCGGGCGGGAAGTGGTGAAGCAGTCCGCGCAGGAGATCGTGGACCAGATCGAGAAGCTTCCCGAGGGGTCACGTATTCTGATCCTCTCGCCGCTCGTGCGCGCTCGCAAAGGGACCTACCAGGCGGTCTTCGAGGAGATCCGCAAGGCAGGGTTCGCCCGCGCCCGCGTGGATGGACAGGTTCATAGCCTCGACGATGAGATCAGCCTGGACCGTTACAAACAGCACACCATTGAAGCAGTGGTGGACCGCCTCGTGATATCCCGCGAGGGCGATAAAGAAGAGCAAAAAGCCGCGCGCACGCGGGTCACGGACTCGGTAGAAACAGCGCTCAAGTTTGGCGAAGGGTATGTCACCATCAACCTTGTCGATAAAAACGAAGACTTAAATTATTCAGAACACCTCGCCTGCCCCGAACACGGCACGACCATCTCGGAGGTGGAACCGCGCACCTTCTCATTCAACACCCCGCAGGGCGCCTGCCCGGATTGTCAGGGACTCGGCTCGAAGTTAGAGATCGACCCGGAGCGTATCATCCCTGACGCAGACAGGACTCTGAACGAGGGCGCCATCGCCAGCATGGAGTGGAGCGGACCCAAAGAAGAGGGCGGTTATTACTGGCAGGGGCTACAAGCCGCGGCAAAAGCATACCGCATCGACCTCGACAAGCCCGTGCGCGAGCTGGCTCCCGAGCAGATGAACGTCATCCTGTACGGCACCGGAGACAAACAGGTGCAGATGACGTACAAGAACTCCAACGGGCATGAGTTTAAGTTCTGGCGCGCCTTCGAAGGGGTGATCACCAACCTGGAACGGCGTTATAAAGAAACCAACTCGGAATACATCCGCGAGAAGATCAGCGAATTTATGTCTGACCGTCCCTGCCCCACCTGCCGGGGCAAGCGCTTGAATCCTGCCGCCTTAGCTGTGACTGTAGACGACGTCAACATCATCAATGTGACATCCTGGCCGGTGCTGACGACTCTGGAATGGGTCAAGAAAATCTCTGGCAAGAACTCGCCGCTGACCACAAAACAGAAAACAATTGCCGAGCGTGTCTTGAAGGAAATCAGCGAACGGTTGTCCTTCCTCGTCAACGTCGGATTGGACTATCTGACTCTGAATCGCTCCGCGGTTACACTATCGGGTGGGGAAGCACAACGAATCCGGCTTGCCACGCAGGTAGGCTCGCGGCTGGTCGGAGTGTTGTATGTATTGGATGAACCGTCCATCGGGCTGCATCCACGCGATAACGCCAGGTTATTGGACACGCTCAAAGGTCTGCGCGACCTGGGGAATACCGTGCTGGTCGTAGAGCATGACGATGAAACCATCCGCGAAGCGGACTGGGTGGTGGACCTGGGTCCAGCCGCGGGGGAGCACGGTGGACGCGTTGTGGCGGAGGGAACACCGAAACAGATTTTGGCGCACCCAAAGTCGTTGACGGGAGCCTACCTTTCGGGACGCAAACAGGTTGAGGTCCCGAAGGAAAGACGAGAGGGGAACGGCAAGTCGATTAAGATCGTCGGTGCGTCTGCCAATAACTTGAAGAACCTCGATGTCGCCATCCCCCTGGGCAAGCTGGTCTGTATCACTGGCGTTTCCGGGTCGGGCAAATCCACGCTGATGAGCGACATCCTGTACGGCGCCCTCGCCGCGAAGCTGATGGGGGCGCGGACGATGGCTGGCGACCATGAACGGATCGAAGGTATCGAACACCTCGACAAGATCATCAACATCGACCAGTCGCCAATCGGGCGAACGCCGCGCTCGAACCCCGGTACGTACACGGGTCTGTTCGATGAGATTCGCAAGCTCTATGCAGAGCTGCCTGAGAGCAAAGTACGTGGCTACAAGCCGGGTCGTTTCTCCTTCAACGTGCACGGGGGGCGCTGTGAAGCCTGCCAGGGACAGGGCGAGCTTCGCATCGAGATGCAGTTCCTGCCGGATGTATATGTGCCATGCGATGTCTGTCACGGCAAGCGCTTTAACCGGGAGACGCTCCAGGTTCTGTTCCGGGATAAATATTCGATTGCGGACGTGCTGGACATGACTGTGGACCACGCGCTGGAAGAGTTCAGCAATTTTCCGCCGATGCTCAACAAGCTGAAGTTGCTGCAGGAAGTAGGGCTTGGTTACGTTCGGATTGGTCAGCCAGCCACCACGCTCTCGGGCGGGGAAGCCCAGCGTGTCAAACTCTCGAAGGAACTCTCGCGCCGCGCGACGGGACGCACGCTCTACGTCTTAGATGAGCCCTCGGTCGGGTTGCATGCCGCGGACGTTCATAAGCTGATCGAGGTTTTGCAGCGCCTCGTAGACACAGGCAACTCCGTCCTGATCATCGAACATAACCTCGACATCATCAAGGTCGCAGACTGGCTGATCGACCTGGGTCCCGAAGGCGGAGACCGGGGCGGTGAATTGCTCGCCGAAGGAACACCGGAACAGGTGATGAAAGTCAAAGAGTCGTATACGGGGAAATATCTCAAAGCACATATGAGAGTGAACGGATCGAAGTGAGAAAGTACACAAGTAGACAGGCACATAAATTTACTAACCTGTGTACCTGTCTACTTAGCTACCTGTCTATCCCCTCCCTGTTTACTTGTCTACCTCTTTCAGGTAGAATTATCCCTCGTGCAGGAGAGTACGGGCAATTTGCCGCTCCTACATAAGAGGACACCCTAATGTTGAAACGACCCCCGACAGACACATCGAATACGATCAATTCCTTCCGCAAGAAACGCCAGCAGCAGGGACAGCTCCTGATGTACGGAGCCATCGCGCTGGTTGTGCTTGGATTAATTCTGTTAATCTACTGGCTGACAAGGCCGAACCAGCCCCTCGGACGCTTCTTCGCTACCGACACGCCGACCGCTACACTCACAGCTACCGCGACAAACACAGCGACAGCTACCCTCACGCCAACGATTACAGAAACCCCGACCATTACTGCAACAGGCACACCTTCCGAACCCTTCCCTTACACAATTGCAGAAGGTGATTCGCTCGAAGCCCTTGCGCAGCGATTTAATTTGGGTCCTGATGGACCCCTCCTTATTTACTATGCGAATCAAGAGGCAATGGAACAAAACGGTGGTGTTATCTTTGTCGGGCAGACCATTACAATCCCTCTTCCGGGCAGCGTTCTGCCAACCACGACCCCCATTCCGCCCAATTTACGGAGTGGAACACTGATCGAATATACAGTTTTACCGGGCGACACACTCGCCGGCATTGCGTTCAAATTCAACAGCCTGCCTGATAACATCATCGAGGAAAATGAGCTTACAGATCCAAACGCTCTTCAGGCCGGGCAAGTCCTTCAAATCCCGGTAAACCTTGTTACGCCTACACCCACTCTTCCTTCTACCTCCACCCCGGTGAGTCCTACTGCCCCGGCTGGACAAGCCACATCAGCGGCAACCGCTGCCGCGACCAGCGCCTCCGGTGGGACGGCCTCTGCTGCTACCTGTTCATTTGATGAGAATGAAGATTTCGTCGCCCAGTTGCAGACCCTCATCAATGACGAACGCACCAGCGCCGGCTTGCCTGCCCTGACTGTGAACGAGCAGCTCGCTACCGCCGCCCAGAACCACGCTGTCGATATGCTGTGCAACAACTATCTCAGCCACGTCGGGCTGGATGGGTCCACGCCAGAAGAGCGTGTCGAGGAGGCGGGCTTCCCGGCTTCCCTGGTTCTTGAGAATCTCTATGCATTGCATCCTGCATACGGCGGCAATCCACAGTCCGCGTTCGATTGGTGGATGGGTGACACGGACTCGAGAGCGGACCTCATGAATGCAAATACCACCGTCGTGGGCATCGCATACGTGAGCTCAGATGAGAGCCTGCTTGGCGGTTACTTCGTCGTTGTGTCCGCGAGCCCGTAAAATTACTGGACAAATCGTGTTGCCTCATGTAAAATACATCGCCGTCAATCAAGAAGGCTCCCGCTGAAGCGGGATCTTCGACAAGCAATTTTGGAGGAAGACCTTGGCTAACATTAAGTCGCAAATCAAACGAAACCTGCAGAACGAAAAGCGCCGCTTGCGTAATCGCAACATCCGCGGTGCCGCTCGTACTGCCGTTAATCAGGCACGCGCAGCGTTCGAAGCGAATGAGCCCCAGACCAAAGAAGCGATCCTGAAGGCGATCAGCGCCCTGGACAAAGCTGCGGAAAAAGGCATCATTCACAAGAACAATGCTGCCCGCCGTAAGGGACGCATGATGAAGAAACTCACTTCATTTGAGAACGGAACTTCTGTTGCTGCAGCAAAGCCAGTGAAGAGTAAGAAGACCTCGAGATAATCCGGGTATTCCTGTTTCCAATGAAGAAGACGGGAGTCACGAGACTCCCGTTTTTGTTACCTATTGATATAATCGCAAGGTCATCCTATCCACAAGACGGCTACGCTCGTCCGCAGGACTGCTCCGCTTATGTTTCAAAAAGAACAACAACATATCGAAGACAAGATCAAAGCTTATACCACTGCGAACGATATACCGCTGGCAGATCTAAAATGGCAGCCCATCCCCTTCTCCGGAGAGTGGGGAGTCTCTACCTCCTTCTTCCAGACCGCGGCAAACGAAGCTCGCGCGGGAAAAGGGGCAAAACTTCCAGTCCCGCAGCGCGCGCAGGAGATCGCTGAGCAGGTCAGGGCGGAGATCGGCGATGTGCCCGGGATCAGCCATGTCGAAGCGGTGAAGGGGTATCTCAACCTCTATTTCACAACATCCGAATACGCGCGTCGGGTCGTAGACGAAGTGCTCGCCTCGGGCCCCGACTTTGGGCGCGGCGCGCCGAAATCCGAACGTGTCATGGTGGAATACGCCCAGCCCAACACTCATCATTCCTTTCACATCGGGCATGCGCGCAATACTGTTTTAGGAGAGGTGCTTGCGCGGTTGGTGGAGTTCGCCGGCTTTGATACGGTCCGCGCCTCCTATCCTGGCGACCTCGGGCTTGGCGTCATCACGGTCCTGTGGATGTACGATAAGTTTTACAAAGGGCAGGAACCGGAAGGTGTTCACGAGCGCGGGCAGTGGCTGTTGAAACTCTACGTGGAAGCCAACAAGCTGCTCGAAAAGAAGGAGAATGAGACTCCTGAACAAACCGCGCAACGCGAAGCCTATGAAGCCGAGCGCCGCGAGATGTATCGCAAGTGGGACTCAGGCGATCCATATGTCCGCGAATTATGGCGCGTCACCCGCGAGTGGAGCCTGGACGAACTGCGCGCGATTTTGGATATGCTGGACGTAAAGATGGACGTCTGGTTCTTCGAATCCGAGGCAGATGAACCCTCTAAAGCAATCGTTGAGGAATTAATCGAGAAAGGCATCGCGGATGACGAGCGCCCGCAAGGTGGTGCGGTCATTGTCCGAATCGACGAGAAGCTTGGGCTCACCAAAGAAAAATATCGCACGAACGTCTTGCTACGTTCCGATGGTACAACTCTTTACCTGACCAAGGATCTGGCGCTGGCGAAGATCAAGTTCGAGCAATACCATGTGGATCGGTCGATCTATGTTGTGGATGTGCGTCAATCACTTCATTTACAGCAGGCATTTGCAATTTTGAAATTATGGGGTTTTCCACAAGCCGAGAAGTGCTATCACCTGGGATATGGATTCGTGAGTCTGCCCGAAGGAGCCATGTCGGCGCGGCGAGGGCGCGTGGTCCTGTTCAAGGATGTCTATGATGAAGCCATCAAGCGCGTGCTGGCTGTAGAATCCGAGCGAAGCAGCAATATTCCCAAAGAAGAACGACTTAAGATCGCCGAGCAAATCGGACTGGGCGCACTGGTCTATTCGATGTTATCGGTGGATAACAACAAGGACATCGTCTTCGACATCAACGAAGCATTATCCTTCGATGGACGAACCGGACCCTATATTCAGAACGCGCATGTGAGAGCAAATTCCATTTTGAAGAAGGCAAATGCGGCTGGTCAATTATCTGACCTTGGACCTTCAACCTTCGACTTTGAACTCACAAAGCACGAAATCGAGCTGATTGAACAAATCTCACGGTTTCCAAATGCCGTCCAGCAGGCGGCGAACGAATACCGTCCGCTGGTCATGGCGGCGTATGCTTATGATCTGGCTAACGCGTTCCATTCGTTTTACCATGCCGTGCCGGTGTTGCAGAGCGAAGAC
>JAICRQ010000183.1 GCA_025966435.1 Anaerolineales bacterium
CGTGCCACGCAGGTCGGTAGAGACCAGTGGTTCGTCGGTTACGCTAAGGATATCCTTCATCGGACCCGCAGCATATTCAAGCATCGCATCGCGGACTTCTTCCTTGGTGGCTTCTTTGTTCAGGACGGCCGTGAAATCCACGACGGAAACCGTGGGGGTTGGCACGCGGAACGCCATACCGCCGAACTTGCCTTGAAGTTCCGGGATGACCAAGCCGACCGCTTTTGCCGCCCCAGTCGCTGAGGGGACAATATTCTGCGCGGCCGCGCGCGCATCCCGGAGATCTTTTGCGCCAACATCCTGAAGCTTCTGCGAGTTGGTGTAGGCGTGGATGGTGGTCAACATTCCTTTGTCAATACCGAACGCATCGTTCAGCACCTTGGCAACTGGCGCCAGACCATTGGTAGTGCAGGAGGCGTTCGAGATGATCTTGTGTTTGGCAGGATCATATTTATCCTGATTCACGCCGAGCACAACGGTGATGTCTTCATTCTTGGCGGGCGCTGAGATAATGACCTTCTTCGCGCCGCCCGATTCGATATGGGCTTTGGCTTTGTTGGCATCTGTGAACAAACCCGTGCATTCCAGGACGAGTTCCACACCCATGTCTGCCCATTTGATAGCGGCGGGATCTTTCTCCGCGGTCACCTTAACCGTCTTGCCATCGATGACCAGATTTCCGTCACTGGCTTCCACTGTGCCCGGATACTGCCCGTATGTGGAGTCGTATTTCAACAGATGCGCATTGGTTGCAGGGTCAAACAGGTCGTTGACAGCAACGACTTCAAGTTCATCCGGGTGGCGTTCTTTAATCGTGCGGAAGACCAGGCGTCCAATTCGCCCAAATCCGTTAATGCCTACTTTTACTGCCATTTCAAACCTCCGAAAATTTTTCTTTGTGATTAAGTATACAAAACGATTGTATCACCGCTTTGTGATAAACCAAATCGACCAGTGTAATGCTCTCTATTCTTAGACTTCTGCTGGAAGGTTATTCTTTCGTTGGGGCTTTTCGTAATGGATGGATTATGTCAAAGGACCTGTATGCTCATCCAGAATTTCGATGAGGGTGCGCGCCAGCTTTGCGGAGTCATGCCGCCAGGGGTAATTCGCATCGGTCAGGTCCGCGCAGTAGAGGCGCTTGTCTGTCATGATCTTTTCATCTGCCCGTACCCACTGTGCGCTTTCGTTGAGCTCGCCCTCATAATTGTCGTTACACAACACGATGTTGAAGAGCTGATCCCCAACGTGCTCTTCCAGTGCGTAAATATGGTCAGAGCAGGAATACAGATCTGTTTCGCCAGCCTGGGTGGCGATGTTGCAGACGTATATCTTTAAGGCGCGGCTGGCTTGGATCGCGCCGAGCAAATCCTGCACAAGCAGATTCGGCAAAAGACTTGTGTAGAGGCTTCCAGGGCCCACCACGATCATGTCTGAGTTGAGGATGGCATTCAGCGCAGGAGGGAACGCCGGAGCATCATTTGGTTCCAGCCAAAGTCGGCGGACTCGCCCCGCCGCTTTTGGAATGCTGCTTTCTCCTAAAACCCGCACCTGGTTGGGGACATTTGGCAGCTGCACATCTGCAACGAGCTTGACGTCATGCAGCGTGGAGGGAAGGACACGTCCGCTCACCGAAAGCACCCTGCCTGATTCGGCAATCGCCTCTTCAAAACTGCCGGTGATGTCTGCCAGAGCCGTGATAAACAGGTTTCCAAAGGAATGCCCATCCAGACCACTTGCGCCGCTGAAACGGTAACGGAATAACTGCGTAAGCATTTCCTCATCGTTGGATAACGCGGCAAGGCAATTACGGATATCCCCCGGCGGAAGGATGCCAAAACTCTCGCGTAAACGTCCTGAGGAGCCGCCGTCGTCCGCGACGGTCACAATGGCGGTCAGGTTACGGGTATACGTTTTCAAGCCGCGCAGGAGCGTCGACAATCCGTGCCCTCCACCCACCGTCACAATACGCGGGCCCCGCTCGCGGCGGCGGTAATTGGCGAGCTCATCCACCACAGCATGACCCGGACGGATAAAGGGGCTCATCAGAGAATGGTTGAAGCGGTAAATTCCGTAGGCAACCAGCCCGATCCCAATCCCGCTAAAGATGAGCACACGTAGCCCGCGCGGCAGTTCCCGCAGGGATATAAAGTCGATGATGGCCAGGAGAGCAGGGTTTGTAAAATCTGTCCGGTACAGGTTGAGGAGCAGGATTGCCAGCCCTATACCGAGAAACGTGATCCCTGCCAGCATGAAGAAGAACCAGCGTTTGATTCCCAAACCGGGCGCGAGCCACCGTCCCAGTTCACGGACGGTTTGCTTAAACCGTTCTCTTTCTGCCTTGCGTAAAGCGTCCATACGAGGAGTGTAGCAGGGAGAGTAGGAAGAGTCAATTGTCCGCCGCTATTGTGCAAAGCAGAGCACATCTTCTGCTGACCCCAAATACACCCCAAAATCTGGCGGTCATGAATCTCTACAAGCTGTATTTAGGGGGTCGCCCATCCATAGGTGTGAGGTCAGGTATAATTATGGGCATGAGTCACATCGTAGCAGCCGGCATCGGCGGAACTCATATCCGCGTTGTTCTAAACGAACCGAGTACCAAACCGATTATTGCCCACCAGCGAAGGCAGAGGCGTGATCAGCCACTGGTGCCGGCTAACGGACTTACCCGGTATGGGAAGGGAACTTGGGCATACATGCGGATGAGGATTGTTGGAAAGCAGGATATCAACTCCTTGCCTTCTGCGCGCGACGCGCTATGGGCGGCGACCAAGTGGTGGACAGCGGACCGTCTTACGACGGGCTAATTTATTTCATTTAACGCAATCCATTATCGGCGAACACAAAACGTGCCGCGTGGTGCCCGCATCTCAACGAGCAGGCATCACGAAACGTCGTCATTTATCTATAAGAAGTTTCTCAAGGAGTTCGTATGAATAAGCTAAATCTGCCGGGCCCCAGGGCTCAGGCGCTGATTGAACGTGATCGAAAGGTGATCTCGTCTTCGTACCCGCGTGGCTATCCGTTTGTGATGGACCATGGCAGAGGGGTCGAGGTGTGGGACCCGGATGGGAATCGCTTTATTGATTTTATGTCTGGCATTGCTGTGCTTTCCACGGGGCATGCCAACCCGAGAGTCGTAAGAGCCGTGCAATGTGCGGCGGAAAAATTCCTGCATATCTCGTCAGACTTTTATCATGAGGGCTGGGTTCGCCTGAGCGAAAAACTGGACGAGATCGCGCCTTTTGAAGAAGGGGCAAAAACTTTCCTCACCAATTCAGGGACAGAAGCTGTAGAGACAGCCATCAAACTGGCAAAATTCCATACGAAGCGTCACAACTTCATCGGGTTCTTCGGTGCCTTCCACGGGCGGACGATGGGCTCGGTCGCCTTTACAGCCAGCAAGCCTCATTATCATCGCGGCTTTTACCCGCTCATGCCCGGCGTGACGCACGTCCCGTTCCCCGATCCCTATCGACCCATTCTCGAGCGCAGATCTGGCGAAGATTATGGCGAGACTGTTGTCCGTTTCATTGAGGAGGAGATCTTCGGGCATAACGTGCCAGGCGATGAGATCGCCGGGATCCTCGTCGAACCGATTCAGGGCGAGGGCGGATACGTTGTCCCGCCGGATGGCTTCTTTCCTGCCCTAAGAAAGCTGTGCAATAAGTATGGCATTATGTTAATTGCAGACGAAGTGCAAAGCGGCATGGGGCGCACTGGCAAATGGTGGGCGATCGAACATTTCGGCGTTGAACCAGATATCATTACCTCCGCCAAAGGGATCGCATCCGGTCTGCCGCTGGGTGCCTGCATTGCCCGCGAATCTGTGATGGATTGGCCGAAAGGCACGCATGGCAACACCTATGGCGGCAACCCTGTTTCCTGCGCGGCGTCTTTAGCGACCATTGAATTAATCGAGGAGAGCTACATGGCGAATGCTGCCGATGTTGGTGAGTATACGAGGGACGCACTGGAAGAAATCCAAGCGCGCCATCCCTCGATCGGGGATGTTCGCGGTAAAGGCTTGATGATCGGCATCGAATTTGTAAAAGACAAGAGCACCAAGGAGCCGAATGAGGGCATTCGGGATATGGTTGAGAAATACGGCTTCGAGCACGGGTTGTTACTGCTGGGCTGCGGCAAATCTGTGATCCGCCTTGCGCCGCCGCTCTGTATCACAAAGCAGGAGATCGACGAAGGACTGGAGATCTTCGAGCATGCCCTAACTCTGGCAGAGCAGGAACAAGGGCTTTCATAAAGAATTACGAATCAAAAAGGCTGTTCTCTCGAACAGCCTTTTTGATTCGTCCGTCAATCAGCGGTGATAAAATTGCACCAGGTCCCATGATGCTCCCCGATTTCCGCGTTCGACAGCGCGATTATCTCCTCGAAATATCCCGTGCCCTCACCCAGGAACTCGACCTGGAGAAGCTGTTGGCGCGCATTCTACGCATTGCCATTGAGATGCTGGCGGGCCAGGCAGGGATTATCGCGCTGAAAGAGGATGGGTGGCGCGTCGCCGCCGTCCACGGGATCGCACCGGCGTTCCTCAGCTACCTCACGCCTCTTCTAGCCGAAGAAAATGTCCGCGAGCTGAATGTGACCGAGCTGAACCGCATGTTGAAGGAGTTGACCTACACTGCCAGCATGGGTCTCCTCAACGGCACAGCATTGCCGCTCGCGACGCACGGTCAGGTGATCGGGGTCATCTTCATCTTCCGCAATTATGCGGATCTCTTCACGCCTAATGACCGTGTCCTCCTGCAATCCTTTGCTGACCAGGCTGCCATCGCGGTGTATAACGCGCGGCTGTACGGTCAGGTCTCATACGAAAAGCAGCGGCTGGATGCGCTGCTCGACTCTGCGGCGGACGGCATTCTCATCCTCAATGCCGACCTCACCATCGAACGCGTGAATGATGCCTTTGAGCGAATCTACGGAAGGACTCACGATGAACTGGTCAGTCTTTCCCACGATGAGATCATCCGTTGGGACGGCGACCCGCAGGGCTCCACGCTGAACGAAGCCATTGCAAATGGCTGGCCGCTCACACCGAATGCCACCCTCTATGTGGAAGGCGATCTGGAGCGCCCACTGCCCCCTCCGCTTCCTGTGGGCATCACATACGCGCCATTGCTTTCCGTCGAGGGCAAGCTGCGCAATATCATCGTCTCGGTGCGAGATATCACCCACTTCCGAACGGCGGATGAGGTCAAATCTACGTTTATTTCGATTGTGAGCCATGAACTGCGCACGCCAGTCGCGCTTATTAAGGGCTACGCCTCTACACTCCGCCGCGACGATGCGAAATGGGATAAACATACTATCACTGACTCTCTTGCCGTCATCGAGGAAGAAGCGGATCGCCTGAGCAAAATGATCGATGATCTTCTTGACGCCTCACGGCTGCAGGCAGGCGGATTGAGCCTCAGCCGGGGTGATGTATCGCTGCCCGCCCTGGCAAAACGTGTGGCAGAAAAACTTGCCACGCAGACCAATCAACACACCATTGTGACCGATTTCCCGGATTACTTCCCCATCATCCTTGCCGATGAAACACGCATCGAGCAGGTGGTGATCAACCTCGTCTCGAATGCCCTTAAGTATGCACCAGCCGGAGAAATACGGATCGCCGGACAAGTCCGTGCAGAACAGGTGATCATCTGCGTCAGTGATGAAGGACCTGGCATCGAAGCCAAGGACCTGCCGCACATCTTCGACCGTTTCTATCGCTCGACGAAAGCGGTCAAACACACGAAAGGCGCGGGGCTGGGGCTTTATCTCGCCCGCGCGATCGTCGAAGCCCACGGCGGGCGCATCTGGGCAGACCCGAAGCCTGACTCGGGGGCGAGACTGTGCTTCTCCCTGCCGCGTTAATCATTAGACAGGCCGGACAAGTTTTATAGAAGACAAAACAGCCTTGTAGCCCCTGGCGCGCCTAACAGACATTAACCACTTCCCCTCTTGAAACCTGCCAAGTCTTAATGCCCAGATGGTACAATCGAATTAACGGATGCAACGCTTCAGGAGTCATTAGTCGCCGCGGCGACTCGTCCGTAACCCAAGGAATGGAAAGAGATATGCCAACCAAAGTTCCCGTTCGAAGCAAACTTGATAAAAAGTTTACATGGAACGCCAAAAGCGTTTTTCCATCCGATGAAGCCTGGGAAAATGAAATTAAGCAGATCTGCGAAGATATTTCCAGGATCAAACAATTTCAGGGACGATTGGCAGAAGGTCCATCCTTTCTGGTGGAGGCGCTGGAAGCAGTCTCTGAGCTGGTCTCCTGTGCCCAGAAAGCGTTCATGTACGCCGGATTTTCGTATGCCGTTGATACCACCGACCAGCACGCCGCGGGCATGCGCAGCAAAGCCCAGGGCGTCTATGGGCAGGTTCTTTCTGCTGTTGCCTTTCTACAGCCCGAAATCCTAGCTATTGGAAGAGAGAAGCTCGACGAATGGATGAACCAGCCTTCCGGCGAAAAGCTGGCGATGTATAAACATTCCTTCGACGATCTCTTTCGCCGGCAGGCACATGTGCGTTCCGCGGAAGTGGAAGAAATTCTGGGACTGGTGAGCGATCCGCTGCAAGGACCCTCCAATTCGACCAGTATGCTGACCGATGCGGATTTCAAGTTCAAGCCCGTGAAGGATCACGAGGGTAGGGAACTCGATCTTGCCCAGGGTACGATCAGCAAGCTGATGCACCACCCGGATCGCAAAACTCGGCGCAGGGCGTACGAACATTACATGGATAAATACATCGAGCACAAGAATACACTCGCCAGCAACCTGGCACATTCCATCAAAGCGAACGTCTTCTATATGCGGGCACGAAAGCATGAGTCGTCACTCGCCGCCGCGTTGTTTGATTTGAACATCCCCACGGATGTGTTTCATAACTTAATTGATACATTCAAGAAGAAC
>JAICRQ010000378.1 GCA_025966435.1 Anaerolineales bacterium
TCCGAAATAGCATCTTCACGCGACTTTAACTTGGGAATGACTTCCATATCGGCGGCAATCGCCTCGTTGACGATGTGCTCAACGCGTTCGACCTGTTCGGGAGTCATCGCTTCGGGATGGTTGAAGTCAAATCGCAGGCGATCCGGCGCGACGAGTGAACCTGCCTGACGGGCATGTTCACCTAACACCTGATGCAGAGCCGCATGGAGCAGGTGAGTCGCGGTGTGATTGCGCATGATGTCGTGACGGCGAGTCATATCCACTTCAGCGAGAGCCAGGTCGCCGACCTTCGGCTGCCCTGAAACCACCTCACCGATATGGACGATCACACCGGCAGAGGCGCGGCGCATCGAGGTGACTTCGATCTCCCACTCGGGTTGTCCAGCAGTTGAACTGCTGGACGAACGAATGTACCCAGTATCATCTACCTGACCACCGGACTCTATGTAAAAGCCCGTGCGCGGTAGGATGACTTCCACCTGGTCGCCAAAGGATGCTGAGTCCACAGTCTGTTCATTGACGATCAAGGCCAGCACTTCCCCTTGCACGCGCGGTGAAGTGTAAGGATCGTACTCTACGCCGTAATCGCCAAGCTTGCCTTTCTTCTGTAAATCCTTCAAGATGCTGGCGAAGAATTCCGCGTCTTCCCCACCGAGTTTTCCCATGGCTTTGCCGCCGCCTGAAGCAAGGCTGTGCTCTTCCCGCGCGGCTTTGAAGCCTTCCTCATCCACGTCGAGGCCGTGCTCGCGCGCGATATCGCGTGAAATCTCGAAGGGCAGACCGTATGTGGCGTACAAGTCAAAGGCGCGGTGACCGTCGAGAGTGGTTTGCCCCGATCCGCGAAGTTCAGAGAGAAGGTTCTCCAGATGAGCGGTACCTGACTCGATCGTGCGCGCGAAGCGAATCTCTTCTCGAGTTAAGTTATCCAGGATCGCGCCGCGCGCCTTGACCAATTCGGGATAGAACCCGCCGTATTGCTCGATCACCGCCTCAGCAACTTTGGCAAGGAATGGCTCATGCAATCCGATCTTGGTGCCAAAACGCGCCGCACGCCGGATGATCATACGCGTGATGTAATTACGCCCCGCATTGCCGGGAACCACGCCGTCCGCGATCAGAAACGCCGCGGAACGGGCGTGATCCGCAATGACGCGGTATGGGGTGAAGTCCTCATAAATTTGTTCATGAGTTTTGCCGGTCAGCGAGGAGAGCACATCCAGCGTACCGGTGAAGAGATCGGTCTTGTAATTCGAGTCGACGCCTTGCAGCACGGAGACGATGCGCTCGAAGCCCATGCCAGTATCCACGTGCCTGGCAGGCAGCGGCTCGAGGCGACCGTCATCGAACAAGTTGTACTGGATGAAGACGTTGTTCCACAGCTCGAGGAAGCGTGTGCACTCTCCGTTCACACCACAGACGTGATCGGTACCGCGTAGATTATCCCGCTCCTCGCCGAGGTCGATATGGATCTCCGAACATGGACCGCATGGACCAGTCTCCGCCATCTGCCAGAAGTTCTCCTTGCGTCCGAAGAACAGCACATGCGAGGGGTCAATCCCCGGCTGTTCCTTCCAGACATCCGCGGCTTCGTCATCGCGCGGGATCGTGCCCAGCTCATCTTCAAAACAAGTCGCGTAGAGCTTATCCTTAGGCAACCCCCAGACGTCGGTAAGCAGCTGCCAGGACCAGGTAATCGCTTCTTTTTTGTAGTAGTCGCCGAACGACCAGTTGCCCAGCATTTCGAAGAAGGTGTGGTGTGTATCGTCGCGACCGACATCGTCGAGATCGTTATGTTTTCCAGCCACGCGCATACACTTCTGCGAGTTGACGGCGCGCTTATACGGGCGCTTATCGGTGCCCAGGAACACATCCTTAAACTGCACCATGCCCGAATTGGTGAAGAGCAGCGTCGCGTCCCCGCCCGGCACAAGCGACATCGAGGGCACGAACGTATGTCCGTGCTCGGTGAAGAAATCTATAAAGGTTTGACGGATCTCATTGCCAGTCAATTTTTTGGTCATTCGCACTCCGAAATTTTGGTTTTGAAATTATACCAACTTGACAAAACATACAAAAAGTCCCGAACCTGTTCAGATTCGGGACTTGAAATTCAAAATTCAGTCTCACGCCGACGCAGGTTCGAATAGCAGTCCCAGAATCTGGGCTGCGCTCGTAGCTGCGGCAGCGGCGGGTTGACGATTAATTACTAGCTCTCGTTTCATACAATGAATTATACCATCTGCTGGAAAAATCCGTCATAAAGTTTCCCATGTAACCTTTTTAGGTCTTGAAATTCATTTGAAAACGCTGTATAGTATTGATAATGCCAAATCCTATCAGGCCGGGACATCCATTTCAGCACGCCGTACATTGCAGGCAAATCCAACACTCCCAACCATTTTTCCATTTAGTTGCATAACTTAATTACTCTGCCCCTTCCCCGAGATAGTAATCAGATAAAAATGGCGTCTTTTGGCAGTTTTGCGATGGAATGATACTCACGCACATCGATCTCCGTATCTTGTACAGGAGAAAAGAGTGGAATGGAACGGACTAAGACAATCATCAAACCTCAGGATGTCTTCCGGCGAACGCGCCCATCCATTAATTCACATTAAAGGTAACGTATAGAGGAATCAAGATGTCACATATGATTTTTCGCTCATTCTTAATTTTGTTTCTGATGCTGGGGCACGTGCGCCCTGTGCAGGCTCTGGCGCCGGGCCATGATCATTTCGCCAGCGCGGAGATGATCCCTCTTCTGCCTTTTTCCACATCCGTGGATCTCAGCGAGGCGACGCTCGAACCGGACGAACCTCAAACCTGCGCGCCAGCAGATCGAACCGCCTGGTATACCTTCGTGCCGTCATCAACGATGACCATGATTGCAGATGCTCGCCTGGAGAACAGTCCCAAAATTAGCATTTACCGGGCAGCGGGATCCGGGTTTGCAAATCTCGAGTATGTCCAATGCGTAATCCCTGGCGGTGCCGTTACGTTTGTTGCGGAGCAGGGACAAACGTACTACATTCAAGTCGGCACCTTCGCTGGATGGCCGGGGACAGTGCAATTCAACCTGTCCGAAGTGAGCGAAATCAAGGGTCGCCTCGTCGATGCGATTACAGGTGCGCCGTTGTCCGGCGACTCGCCTCCCGAGGCTACGGTAACCCTGCTGAGAGTCTGCGGTGATGGCTGTCTGGAGTTTGTCAGGTGGGTCGCTGCATTTAGCGATGGTGCATTCCGCATGGATAGTTTCTTTGGTGAAGAAATCCCGGCAGGAACATATATGATCGAGGCGGCTGCCAGTGGTTACCAGACGAAACAGTTCGGACCCTATGAGTTTACGGGCGAGAACCTGGATGTAGGTGATCTGGCTCTTGATCCCCTCCCAGTTATTGGTTCCATCCGGGGTCGTGTGCTGGATCAGGCAACAGGGAGTCCTGTCCCGGATGTATTCGCTCCTGTTGTGGAACTGTATCGTTGCTATGATGATGGGAATTGCTTTGATTTTGTGAACGCGCAACAGGCGGGCATAGATGGACGGTTCCTTTTCGAAACGGACGGCGCTGGAAATCCCTTAACTGTTGGCACGTATCTCATTGTGACGCATGCAGACCAGTATGAATTTAACCAATCTCAGCTGTTGGAGATGGGTGAAGGAGAACAGCGAAATGTCGGCACCTTGCGAATTCGGTCTTACCCGGTCCGTTTTTCGGATGTCGTGCCTTGCCCGGATCTTCCCGTCTCAGGCGGGGAATGTGAATACAGCGTGAGGATCTGGAATGGACTGGGGGGCAGTCTGGAGGGTGATGCCTGGAGCACGGCAGCCAGCACCCTGCCCGATTCAGTGGTGGACTTTACCGAATTCCAGACAAAGGTACCGGTCAGGCTTGCGTTGGAAAAAGGTAAAAGCAAAGTGGTTCACTTCCGATTCACCATTCCGGCAGGTAGCGGGTCTGAGGGGCTGGGAGTTTGCACACGCATCTTTGTAGGGAGGGGCGGCAATGCCTCTTTCAACACCGTCGGATTCAGAGAGCTGTTCTGCGTCTTGAGAAA
>JAICRQ010000415.1 GCA_025966435.1 Anaerolineales bacterium
GCAGGCGTGATGATTTCAAACCGTTATCCGTATTGTTCAAAAAGGAGAGAAGCAAATGAATACCAAGCGAAAGACTAGCAAGGACAGCACCAGGAAGATCACCGCCTCGAGCCTGATCCGCTGGGCCGGGTTCTCCGCGATGATCGCCGGGATCTTCTTTGTGCTCGTTGGAATGCTGCACCCCCTGAACATCCTTTCATCCGTCACCACCACCCCGTGGGCGATCGTCCACATCCTGGCGACGGCGATAGGCTTTTTTGGCCCGCTCGGTCTGACAGGGATCTATGCCAGGCAGGTGGAAGAGTCCGGGTGGCTGGGCCTGGTTGGGTACATCCTGATGAGCCTCTGGCTGGTGAACCTGTCCCACTTTACCTTCATTGAAGTTTTTGTCCTGCCGCCGTTAGTGACGCAGGCGCCGACCGTGGTGGAGAGCGTCCTGGGCATCTTTACCAAATCCGCCGGAGAGATTAACCTCAGCGCCCTCTCCACAATTTATGACCTGAATGGGTTCATCGGGTATATGATCGGCGGCGTTCTGCTCGGCATCGCCACGTTCCGCGCTCGTGTCCTGCCCCGCTGGGCGGGCGCCTTGCTTGCCATCGGAGCCCTGCTGGTCCCTTTTGCCGCTGTGCTTCCGCCCGTGCATGAGGCAAAAGTGACCATACCGGGGGGGTTAGCTCTGGTGTGGCTGGGGTATTCGCTCTGGGCGGAAAAGCGGCAGCGAGCTGTGGAAGCAGTACCCGGCAGGGCAAGCCCCGGTTCCACCCAACCGGAAGCCAGCCAGGTGGTTTGAGTCATTTCGTGGAGTGAGGCACCTTGTGGATGCCTTACTCCGTAGTAACTCGCTCACTCATGATACATAGAAAGGAAATTTCAAAATGAAAGCAATCGTAGCGACAAAATACGGCGGACCGGACGTGCTTCAGCTCAAAGAGGCGGCGAAACCGACGCCGAAAGAGAATGAGATCCTGATCAAAGTCCACGCGACCACCGTCACCGCCGGGGACTTCCGCATGCGGAGTTTCACCGTGCCTCCCCTGTTCTGGCTCCCGGCGCGGCTCACGCTGGGTCTCACCAAGCCGAAACAACCAACCTATGGCATGGAGCTCGCCGGGGAAGTGGAAGCCGTGGGCAAAGGGGTCACCCGCTTCCAGCCAGGCGACCAGGTATTTGCATCGACCTTGGAGCATAATTTTGGCGCCTACGCCGAATATAAATGTATGCCTGAGAAAGGGATGGTGGCGATCAAACCTGCCAATATGAAGTACGAGGAAGCGGCTGCCGTTCCCATTGGTGCGACCACAGCCCTGCGCCTGCTGCGAAAAGGCGCGATACAGAGCGGACAAAGAGTCCTGATCTACGGCGCCTCCGGGAGCGTGGGTACCTACGCGGTCCAGCTTGCAAAGTATTTCGGCGCAGACGTAACCGGTGTGTGCAGCACGGCTAACTTAGGCATGGTGAAATCCCTCGGAGCTGACCACGTCATCGATTACACAAAAGAGGATGTTTCATCCAGAGAAGAACGCTATGACATTATCTTCGATACAGTTGGAAAATTCCCAACATCAAAAGCCTCGAAACTTCTCACGCCGAACGGGACCTATGAAACGATTGCCAAACTAAGCACAAAAGAAAACCTAGAAAATCTGGTCTTCGTCAAAGAACTGATCGAAGCGGGAACGATCAAAGCGGTCATCGACCGCTGCTATCCGCTGGAAGAGATGGTCGAGGCGCACCGCTATGTCGACTCGGGGCACAAGAAGGGGAACGTTGTCATCACGATTGATCACCATGACGGCACCTGAACAGAAACCCGGGCCTGACGCAGACCAGCCGACAGTCTATCAGATCCGCCTCAAAGGGCATCTGGGGCAGCGATGGCTGGAATGGTTCGAGGGACTGACGATCACGCTGGAAAAAGATGGCAACACGCTCCTGAGCGGACCTGTGGTCGATCAGGCTGCGCTGCATGGATTGCTAAAGAAAGTGCGTGACCTGGGAATGCCCCTGCTCTCGGTAAACTCCGTTGGACCAACCCCGCTAAATAACAAGCAGGCGCCCCAGGTCGGCGAGGTGCAAATCTAACCGGCGGCCCTTAGGCCGCCGGTGCTTAACCTCAATCGCCGTAGATATTGTTGATCTTCCAGACCTCGCCGCCAATTGTGACAACATAGGCGGTGTTCTTGATGATCTCGAGCGAGGTCGGCCGGTCCAGCTCATCGACAATAGTCTTGAGAGTGCCGTTCTTTCTGACCCGCATGAGCGCGCCGGTGTTCGGTTGTGCTGGAGCCCCCTCGAACGGGCCATCCCAGAAGCCCTGCGAGAGGGCAAAGAGCGTGCGCTCGCGCCCGAACTCCACGTCAATAGCCATCCTGACTCCGGCGGCGACTTCAGTGGCAGTCGTCGACTTCGGTCTGAACATAACGACCTTGCCATCTTCCGTCTCATGGGGGATGGGTCCCGCCTGGGCAACGTAGATCGAATTGTCCCAGATGGCAAGCCCGGTCGGAACAACGTTGCCGAACGCGATCAACTCGGTCACTTCGCCATCAAGGGTGACCCGCAGCACCCGGTTGTGGTGCCCATCGGTGACGACGAACCCGCCGCGGAAAGTTTCGATCGCGTACTGGAAGCCAGTGGGGACGAAGAAGTCCGTCTCTGGCGGATTGGCCTCGGAGAACGCGCCGAGGTCCGCGATGATGGTAAAGCTGTCCGGGCTGTCTATTCGGTAGATGCCGACGATGTCGTCGCCCTCGAGGTCCGGGGCGACTCCGGTAACCAGCGCATACGCGGTCCCGCCGAGGAAGGTGATATCGACCACCCCGCTACCGATGAAGAACAAATCTGGGATACGGGCCGGGAGCCCGCTGGCGAAGAGCGTGACGGCGCCGGTCTTCGGGTTAATGCGCCAGATGCTGCCGGTGAGCGGCGCAGTGACGAACAAATCCCCGCCGGGACCGACGATACTCCCCTGGAGCTCCTCCAGGCCCGTTACCAGCAAGGTCGCGTTGGACTTCTTGAGTGAGCTTTTCGCTGTGGACGCCGCGACAGGTGACACGCCAGCGAACAAGATCAAGGCGAGCAAAACATGAATCGTAAGCTTACGAAAAAGGAACATAGGTTTCTCCTTGTAGATATTGAATAAATGGATCAAACGCGTGCGGCATGGTTACGTGTCAAAACAAACTAGTCTTGATTATTGAGGGGCAGTTATTTTGTCACCTCCTTATTCCCCGGCATTGCCAGGCGAAAATCGCAGTCCTTCTCGAGATGTCTTTGCAGGCTTGTCTGTGGCATGCGCAGGAAAGGCCTGGATCCGCAGGCGGTCAGATACCCAGCTATGTTCTACTCTAAGGGTCGCAGTTTTTGCTGTATCCCTCTGCAATCAACGGTTAGATGAACGACGTTTACCCCAATCTGTAGGCATTCAACGGCAGCTCGTCTATGGAAACTCAAATTCCAACATCGGCCGGCCACTGGGTACCGTGTGGGGAATAAGGTGCCGCAAACGATTGGGTGTGGCGCGCGGGTCGAGCAGGCCGTCTCGCACAAAGGCGACGAGTTGTTCAAATTGTGATTCCGTGAGGACGATAGGACTGGACAAAGTTGGGTCGAGGCGTACTAAGACGGGAGCCATTGGTCCCAATGGGCCGCTCAGGTCGGCAGGCAATTTCTGGCTGATAGGGGTGTAGTTCAATGCCGAATCGATTACATTCAAGTGATGGCGAATCGCATCCTCTAAATTCGTGAAGGCTCCGTTA
>JAICRQ010000049.1 GCA_025966435.1 Anaerolineales bacterium
CGAATTGTGATCAGCGACTTTGTATCCATACATCCTCTGAGACGCCCAGGATAACAAGCGGCGTTTCTCCGATTATAGCAGAGGGGATGGAATACTATCGCCTTTGATGCAGGTTGATTCCACCAGGAGGCATGAAGACTTCGGCGCCAAGTTTGAATCCGGCAGCTTCCAGCCGCGGCGTAAAGATCGGTCGGATGCCTGTTGCCCTCAGTTCGCCCAGAATCTTTCCCTCTGCTCCCAGACCGGTCTGCTCGAACTTGAAGATATCGGTCAGGACCACAATATCCCCTTCCATCCCGACCACTTCCGTAATGGCGGTCACCTTGCGGGAGCCATCTTTAAGACGCGTTTGCTGGATAATGAGATCCACCGCCGAGGAAATCTGCTGGCGCACCACTTTCAATGGCAGGTCCATGCCAGCCATCAACACCATCGTTTCCATACGTGAGATCGCATCACGCGGGGAATTGGAGTGTAAGGTGGTCAGGGAGCCATCGTGACCGGTGTTCATCGCCTGCAACATATCCAGGGTTTCACCGCCGCGACATTCGCCGACCACGATACGGTCCGGGCGCATGCGCAGAGAGTTGCGGACCAGGTCACGGATCGTGACCGCGCCCCTTCCATCTGTGTTCGCGACCTTGGTCTCCATGCGCAAAACGTGCTCCTGCTGGAGCTGCAATTCCGCAGCGTCTTCAATGGTAATGATCCGTTCCTCTTCCGGGATAAAACTGGAGAGAACGTTCAAAAGCGTGGTCTTGCCCGAACCTGTCCCTCCGGAAATGACGATGTTCAAGTGCGCCAGCACACAGGCACGGATGAACTCTGCCATCTGCGATGTGAGTGAGCCATAATCGATCAACTGCTGAATGGAGAGTTTATCCTTCTTGAACTTACGAATGGTAATGGAAGGTCCATCGATGGACACAGGGCGAATCACAGCATTCACGCGCGAGCCATCTGGCAGACGCGCGTCTACCGTGGGGGTATCGGCATCCACGCGGCGACCGAGGGGGAGAATGATCCGGTCGATCACGCGCAGGACATGGTCGTCATCATCGAATGTAACCGGGCTTTTGATTAGTCTGCCCTTTTTTTCAATAAAAACCTTCTTAGGTCCGTTCACCATTACTTCGCTAATATCCTCATCTTCCAGCAAAGGTTGGATCGGGCCGAAGCCGGTTACTTCATCAAGGATCTCATGAAAGATCTGTTTGCGCAGATCCTCAGGCAGGGATATTTTCGTCTGCACATAGACTTCATTCAAGCGCTGCTTGATGGTATCGCTTTGATCGCCAAGCTGTAACTGTTCGCCCTCCATAGAACGGCTGACCTGGTCGATCAGGTAGCGCTTCAACTTTAGCAGGTCGGCGGAAGTTAATCTTGTAAAATTAGAGGCAATGGGGGTTGTCATGATGATCTCTCCTCGCTTGAGTTCTGCTCGGGGAGCACCCAAATAATATGCGAACGCCGAACAGCCAGGAAAGGCGCTTGGAAGAGCGTCTGTCCATCCGGTCCCATCACACTGACATCGGTCATCGCCAGGAAATTCTCGTTGAGGTCCAGCTCATCTTTGATACGCTGGTCCCTGCGAACGTGAATTCGACCGCGAATCAAGTGCGTGGTTGTCTGCACCGTGGCTGCGATGGAATTTTTCGATACTATATCGGTAAAAATCTTGCCTTTTTCGTCGTATTCAAAAGTCATAGCTTCCTCTTCGAATGCGGGTGTGCTGCAAAGGACTTCTTGTTTATCATTCCCTTGGCACAACCGTGAAAATAATTGTAAGGATGATCGCTGTATCATTTGTTGGTAACCCGCCTGGTAGTTTAGCCTAAATTATCTGTAAATCACCTTTCACTTTCTTTAAGAAGCAGTTTGCGTCTCCTGGCGCATACGACGCGCCAGATTCACGATTTCTTCTGCTACCCCCTTTAGGATAATAGATGCTGTATCGGTGGGGTATTTCAAGGTAATCGGTTGGTTCAGATTATTGGCAAGAGCAAAATTCCCGCCCATGTAAGGCATAGTCGTCTTGATCGGCAAGCCAATGATCTCCTCAGCCTGGGATTTGGTCATGCCTTCCAGCCCGAGGGCGCGGTTCAAAATGACGTAGATGTTCTGGCTGTTCACACGTTGCGTCTGGAGATAGTCATAAACGGTTTTCGTGAGCTTGACCGTGCTCTGGTCGGTGGAAACAATCAGGACGATCAGGTCGGCTTTTTGAATCAGAGGCCGGCTGATGCGCGAGAGAGAACGTCCAATATCCAGGATGACGAAATCGTACGCGGAACAGAGCATCCCCACGATCTGATTAATTCGTTCTCCCTTGATGCTGTTTCCATGCTCAGGGTCGGGAGAACCAGTCAGTACCTGGTATTGCCAGCCCTCGGGTTTCGGCAGATTCTTATAGAAGTATGCGGCGTTCGTCTCCCCAGCGGGCAAGTCTGCTACTGTGACGAGATTCAGCGCTCCCTCACTCCCGACAATTGGACCAATGGAGCCAATCGGCAGGACCAGGTCAGCAACAACCACGCGCGCCTCCGGCTGGCTTTGTTGAATATTCATCGCCAGGTTGGCGCAAAGCGAAGACGTCCCTGTCCCGCCCTTCGCGCTGAGAAATACGATCAATAAGCCGCTTTTTTCAGCTGCTTCAGGTGCATCTTCCTCTGGCGTCTCCGTTGTAAATACATGTTTAAGGATTTGTTCGAGGGACGGAATGGCTTGCGACGATTTAACCAGATATTCATCCACTCCCGCGCTCAGGCAAGATTCTCTGCGGGCGGGCCCAGGATCGCTCGAAAGCGCAACGAGCCGCACCTTCTCAGTGCGGGCATCATTACGCAATTTTTGAATGAACTTTTTTTCGGGGATATCTGCCAGGACAGGATCGAACAGCACAAGGTCAGGCTCATGACTCCAAGCCAAAATAAGGGCTTCTTTACCGGTTGGCGCTTCTAGAATCTCGAATTGTTTTGCTCGCAAATACTTCGCAAGAAAGATACGACTGGCTGGATTTTCATCAACGATAAGGATAGTTTTACCAACCAAAGCAGCCTCCTCAGGATTGCGTTTTCAATCTTCCATAGGGGGCATCAAGTATCCCAACCCGGAGCGTGTGACGATGTGTTTGGGAGTGTGCGCATCATCCTCCAGCTTTTGGCGCAACCGGGCGATGCTCACCCATAGAATCTCTTTATCATTGCGATACTCTGGTCCCCAGACACTGCTCAACAGATCTTCCGACGTCATGATTTTGCCAACATGGTGGGCAAATTGTAGCAAGAGACGATATTCGGTGGCAGACAGCGAGACCGCCTGCTCACCGCGCCAGACCTCTGCCCGGGCAAAATCGATCTTAAGATTATCATGCGTGAAAAATCGTGTCTGTCCCACCTCAGTAGGAGGCTGAGCCCGCCGTAAAACAGCGCGCACGCGCGCCAGCAACTCCGTCGCAGAAAATGGCTTGACCAAGTAATCATCCGCACCCAGGTCCAGACCGCGGACGCGATCCTGCTCATCCCCTTTGGCGGTGAGGATAATGATCGGTGTGCTGGAAAATTCCCGGATGCGCTGAGTGGCGCCAAACCCATCCAGCTTTGGCATCATCACATCCATCAGGACGAGGTCAATCGGCTGGTCCGAAAAAACACTGACGGCTTGCATTCCATCCTGCGCCGTAACGACTTCATATCCCTCTGTGCGCAGATTGGCCTCGAGCAAACGTAGATAACGAGGTTCATCATCCACGATCAGAATGCGCTTTGCCATAATGCCTCCTTTTAATTATCTGGATGAATTAATGGGCAGTTCGATCAGGAATGTAGTTCCGTGACCGGGCGTGGATTCTGCCCAAATCTTACCACGATGTGCCTGAATTATTTGTTTGCAAATGTAGAGTCCCAGTCCGGTTCCGGTAATCGTCTTTTCGCCGCGCACCCTGTAAAAGCGTTCAAAAATCAGGGGCAGAGATTCTTTCTGGATTCCGGGGCCGTGATCGATGAACGAAATGACAATCTTATCGCCCACCTGATTCAAAAGAATATCGATTGAGGAACCCGGGGCGTACTTAAGCGCATTCGTAAACAGGTTTTCAAAGACCTGCGCCAGCCGCACACCGTCTCCAGAAATGGCAGGGACAGATTCAAGCTGGGTATTCACATCCAAGTCTTTATGACGGGCGCGTATTCGCATGGTTACATCTCGTAAGACGCCATCCAGCCTGAGGGGCTGGAATCGCAGTGGGAGCGTCTTGCTTTGCAGACGCGCGGATTCCAGTACATTCTCGATGAGGAGGGAGAGCCGGTCTGTTTCCTCATCAATGATCGTCAGGAATTCTTTCTGGGTTGCCTCATCCCAGTTTGTATCCGGCCGCAGCAGGCTGGTGCTGTAGCCTTTGATAAACCCCAGAGGAGTACGCAATTCATGTGAGATCGTGCTGACAAAATCCTCCTGCAATTGCATCTGACGCTTGAGATCCTCAAGTTCCTGCTGCAATTCCGCCCAGGCCGCGCGTTCGAACAGCATCGAAAGCATTTCCCCTGCCAGAGAGGCAACGGCAATATGTTGATCTTCATAGACGGGCCCGCCAAAGCGCACAAACACCATCGCGCCTCTCACCAGGGTTCCCTCGCGAATGGGCAGACCCAGAAGATATGCCTGGTGCAGCCGATCATCTGGCGAAACATCTGGCTTTGGGTCGCGCAGTAGAAGCTGCCCCTTTTTCACCACTTGCCCGGCGAAGTCCTCGCCCCAGGCGGCATCCGCTTCTGCGGTTTTCGAACGGCCTACGGCACGTGCATAGACGATTTCCAGGTTCTGCGTCGTCTTATCTTGTAAGTAAACTGCTACATTATCGAATACAAACTTTTTCCGTAGGGCGACGATGAACTTCTCGATACTATTCCGCGAATCATCGGAGCGAGAGGCGATCAGCATCAATTCCTGCAAGTAGGAAAGAGTCTGACTGTCCATTGCTCCTAGTTTGCATCCATCGCAACCAGCAGAGGGAATTTGAACGTCGAACCGCGTCCTTCAACCGACTGGACTTCGATCATCGAGCCATGCGCTTCAACGATCTGGCGCACCAGAGAAAGCCCCAGGCCTGTGCCGCCATAACGGCGCGTGGAGGAGCCATCCAACTGGTGGAACGGCTCGAAGATGTCATTGAATCGGTTGGCTGGAATTCCAATCCCTGTATCCGTCACCGAAACGATCACAAGATTCTCCCCTTCGCGCTTCACGTTCACCACCACGCGTCCACCCGATGGCGTGAATTTGATTCCGTTATCCAGGAGTTGGTTCAACACCCAGGCGATCTTCTGCGGATCCGCCTGCACAGGAGGCACATTCTCGTCGATGATGACATTCAAGCTCACACCGCGTTCTTCCGCTTTAGAGGCATAGGCTTTAATAGAAAGATTCACCAGCCGGCGCAGATCCACGTTTTCATGCATGACGCTGAGCTCACCGCGCGAAGCCAGTGAGAACAAGATCAGGTCTTCGATCAGCGCCTCCAGCCTGCCTGTAGATTGCTGGCTGACTTGTAAGGCATGGCGTTGTTCATCCGTGATCGACCCGAGCGATTCCGTGACAAGTAATTCCACATAGCCTTTGATGTGGGTCAAAGGAGTACGCAGCTCATGGGAAATGTTCGAGACGAAATTTGCTTTCAACTGGCTGAGTTCTGAAACGCGCTCCAGAGCCTTCTGCAGTTCTGCGGTGCGTTCCTCCACGCGGCGCTCCAGCGTTCGGTTCGCAGCCTGTAAAGCAGAACGCAACTGGATGATCTGTTCGGTCACTGCCTGATCGAGATCCGCGCGTTCCAATAGTTTGAGATCGAGGAGCGCCTGTCCAAGCAGGATGGAGTTGCCCTTGGCAATTTCTTCCTGTTGGTAATTGAGCGCGTTCTGCAAACTTTCGGCCGAAATGAGACCTTTTTGGATGAGATATTCCCCCATGCGGGGCACGAGCATTTCAGGTGTAAGTCGCTGTTGCTCTACCATAAGATTATCAGGTAAACAGGTGAACCCATTCTCCTCCCACCATTGTAGCTGAGGACTGCATCGTAAGCAAATCTTCAGGGGCACAGGTGAAGGGATCTTGCGAAGCATCCAGGACGATCAAATCGGCCAGAAAATTTGGAGCGAGACGACCCAGGCGGTTTTCCATGTAGGCAGCGTAAGCGGGACCCAGCGTGAATCCCTCCCAGGCTTCCGCCATCGTGAGTTTCTGTTCAGGGTACCAGCCTTCGGGAGAGGGAGAGCCGTCCGCGCGGCGGCGGGTGACCGCGGCATACAACCCCAGAAAAGGATTGGGCGACTCGACCGGCGCATCTGAGCCCAGGGCAAGGCGCGCCCCGTACTCGAGCTGCGTTCTTAACGCGTAGGCGAGGCGCGATCGCTCGCCCCAGAACGCGTCTGCCATCAGCATATCGGATGTAGCATGGATGGGCTGCATGGACGCAATCACATTCATCTTACCGAGACGCGCAGCGTCGTCGGGATGAATCACCTGCACATGCTCGATGCGATGACGAAGCGCGGGCAGATGATTTTCACGTTCATACTTGCGCAATTGCTCGTAGGCGTTGAGCACTTCGTGGTTGGCGCGATCGCCAATGGCATGAACCGTGAGCCCCAGACCGACTTGCGCGGCTTTTCGTCCGTGCTCGAAAAGCTCCTCACCATCCATGTTAAGGATACCGCGATTGTCGTCTTCACCGATATAAGGCTGGAACATCGCAGCCGTGTGCGGACCGAGAGCGCCATCCATAAAGACTTTGATGGAGCCGATGCGCAGCCAGTCATCACCAAAACCTGCGCGCAGACCAAGCTCATACGCTTGATCGAGTAATTCCACCGGGATATTCTTGAGCACACGCAGCTTGAGTTTTCCCTGCGCGTGCAGTTGCTGGAGCGCCATAAAAGAATCGCGGCGGTCGAAATCGTGGACGCCGGTCAACCCCATCCTCCACAGGATGGATTGTGCCTTTTCCATCGCATCTGCGATCTCAGCAATGGTCGGTTCGGGAATCATATCCCCAACCAGCTCCATCGCGGTTTCCAACAGGATGCCGGTAGCATTGCCTTTATCGTCGCGCTGGATCTGTCCGTTTTGGGGATGAGGCGTTCGTGAGGTGATCTTTGCCAGCTTCAGCGCGGCGATATTTGCCCAGGCGGCATGCAACGATTTGGCAGTGAGATAAACCGGATTGTTCGGTGCGATGGCATCCAGCTCCGCGGCGGTTGGCCAGGCGCCCCACACATTTTGATTCCACCCGTGACCTAAAATCCATTCGTTTGGTTTTGCCTGCCGGACGCGTTCTTCCACACGGCGCAGGCATTCCTCTTTCGTATCGGTTTCACAATCGATCTTTTGCAGACTCAGGGCGTAATTCTTCAAATGCAAATGTGCATCCGTCAGCCCGGGCAGGATGACACGCCCTTTCATATCCTGTTTTTCTGCATCTGGATATTGCGACAGGAGAGTATTTGATTCTCCAACTGCGAGAATCCGCTCGCAGTCAATAACTATTGCCGAGCCAACAGGATTCGATGGGTGCTGGGTATGGATGTAAGCGTTGTAAAGAAGCTTCATATTATGTCAGTTTTTCCAGAAGGGAATCCAGCTCTTCATCCGAATAATAATAGATGGTGACGGTGCCACCCTTTTTGCCATGCCTGAGAGAGACCTTCGTTCCCAGACTCGAACGGAGGCGGCGTTCGATATCGTTCACATCGGCGCTGATACCGGATCTTCGTTTATGGACCGGTTTTTGGCCCGTATATTTCCTAGCAAGCGCCTCGGTCTGACGGACGCTCAGATCGAGGTTGATGATTTGGTTCAACAAAGTTTCCTGGGCTTTTGCCGTGCTCAAAGCCAGCAGTGCGCGTGCGTGGCCTTCTGTAATCTTTTTATCTACGAGAGCCTGCTTCACCGCCGCGGACGCGTCGAGCAGGCGCAATGTATTGGTGACAGCCACACGACTTTTCCCCACGCGTGAGGCAATGGTCTCATGCGAAAGTTTGAATTCCCTGGCAAGATGCTGGTACGCTTCTGCTTCCTCGAGGGCGTTTAAGTCCGCACGCTGGACATTTTCGATGAGCGCCAGTTCGAGCAACTGCTGGTCGGTGGCGTGACGGATCACAACTGGAACCGTTTTCAAGCCAGCTTTGCGCGCAGCTTGCAAGCGGCGCTCGCCAGCAATGAGTGTGTAAATTCCGTTCTTGCCCGGAGAAACAATCAAAGGCTGGATTACGCCATGCTCACGAATTGATGAAGCGAGGCTTTCCAACTCTTCAAAATCAAAATGCTCGCGCGGCTGACGCGGATTGCGCTGGATCGATTCAACAGGGATTTGTGTGACGCCGCCTTCCCCGCCAGTCGCTTTCTGACCGGATGGGATGAGGGCATCGAGTCCTTTGCCAAGGCCGGAACGTGGGGGCATGAACAAATCTCCTTTTTCAAACACGAAGGGCACGCACCTGTCCTGTCGGTGTCAGAGAAGAACAGCAGGAATTAAGAACTCCGTGTCCTTCGTGCTTAATTAACCACTACTCCATCGCCTTGCAGTAATTCCTTCGCCAGCGATTCATAAGCGTGCGCGCCCACGGATGTT
This sequence comes from Anaerolineales bacterium, assembly GCA_025966435.1. Classification (GTDB taxonomy): domain Bacteria; phylum Chloroflexota; class Anaerolineae; order Anaerolineales; family Villigracilaceae; genus Defluviilinea. The sequence continues at coordinate 8,621 of JAICRQ010000049.1, forward strand.
GGAGCGTACGTAGAAATGGGCAATCCATATGAGGGCGCTTCTGCAAGGCGAATGCTGCGCGGCACAATGCTTTGAAAAACCAACCCGGGGAAGTGATTCTTGACTTCTTTCACCACATCGGTAGAAAGATTCGTGCGCGGGTCGAACATCGTCAGGATCACGCCGCGTACGCGCAAGCCAGGGAAGAGAGAAGATTGGACGCGCTCAATCGTCTGTGTCAGCTGACCTAACCCTTCCAGGGCAAGATACTCACACTGCACCGGCACCAGCACGCCGTCCCTGGCTGCCACAAGTCCATTGACCGTGAGGATACCAAGCGAGGGCGGACAATCGATCAGGATGTAGTCGTATTTTCCATCAAGGGTCCCCAACGCGTTCTTGAGACGAAATTCGCGCCCATCCTCTTCGACGAGCTCAATCTCCGCGCCCGCCAGCGATGGAGACGATGGGAGCAGCGAGAGCTTGAGGCGTTCATTATAAAGAATTGAAGAGACAGGAATATCCGTATAGAGTAACGCATCATACGTGCTGCCCTGCACTGTGTATTTATCCACCCCAAGGCAGGACGTGGCATTTGCCTGCGGGTCGAGATCCACGACGAGCACTTGCTGGCCCATTTGCGCGAGATATGCACCGAGATTGATGGCAGTAGTCGTTTTCCCGACGCCGCCTTTTTGATTGACGAGAGTGTAGATGCGAGTCATGGGTTTAAGTTTGGAGTCAAGGCCTCCAGACTTTAATATCAACGACAGAAGCCCTTGAGTCCACAGTGTTTAGGGCAATATTTCTATCATGCACACTGCCACTTCACCATCGGTGGCAATGCCTTCCAGCCCAGGACGCGTCACAGAACAGGAGGCGAGCATGGTCGCAAAACGTGTCGCTTCCCAGGGATCGTGTGTATTCAGCAGACGATAAAAAAACGCCGCAGCAAAGACATCTCCCGCGCCGGTGGCATCCACTTCCGTTACCTTGGGGGCGCGGAATCGGCGGCGGTCTCCGTTCCAATACAACACGGCACCTGCAGCACTTTCAGTCACAACCAGTACCTTCGTGTGCTGCGCCATGTGTTCGATCAGCTCGTCATCCCCATTTACATCCTCGCGGCTGATTACGACAGCTCCAGCACGGGACAGTGCGATATCCGCATCGTGCCATTCCCCACGGGACACACGGCACTCTGCGTCCCATTGGCGCATCCAGCCTTGCGGCGTGAGCCCGAGTAGGGTAGGAGAGAATCCCTCTGGCAGGCTTGCATCCATCTCATTCGCGATGGGGCCAAGGTGGATGATTGGGGCCTGCCGCCATACTTCCGGAACATAACCGAAATCAAGACGTGTAGCTTGGGCGCGCAGGTATTGAACTCGTCCTTGCTTTGTATAGATATTTTCGAAGATTGTACTGTTTGGAGATTCAAGTGCGACTACAGGAATATCCCCCAACTGTGCCAGGGATGTTTCGGGTCCCAATGCAGTGACGATGCCCACGCGTAAACCCAGGGCTTGCGCCGTCAACGCGGAATATGCGGCTGTCCCACCCAAACGCCAACCATCCGGCGTCAGGTCATGTGCGACATGACCGACCACGAGATAATCCACAGGCTCTACAACGGCAAGGTTGGACATATATGAATTATACCGTGATAAAACGGTCGGAGCGGTATACGCTCCGACCGAAATTCAACTTTCTTTTGGAAGAATCATCACTTTGCGGTAAGGTTCTTCACCGCTGCTTTCTGTTTTTACATCCGGGTGATCGCGCAGGGCAATATGAATGATGCGGCGTTCGGCAGAGGGCATGGGCTCAAGAGTCTGTCGGCGGCCACTCTTGGCGACCTGGTCTGCTACGCGCTGTGCCATCTGGATTAATTGCTTCTCGCGGCGATCGCGATAGCCCTCCACATCCACCGTGAGTTGGACAAATTGCTGTTCCTCCTTACCCACGATGAGCGAAGCAATGTATTGGAAGGCACTCAGCGTTTCAGAGCGCCGCCCGATCAATACGCTCAGGTCATTGCCGCGGATGTCCACATGAATGTTGTGGCGTCCATCTCGCTCTGTCGATCCGTAATGGGCAGACACCTGCGCCTGAAGATTGAGCAGATGCAGGAGTCTCGAAACGACAGACTCTGTCCGGTCAAGGAGAGCATCGTGTTCGGGCTGAGCTTCCGCGTCCCGGCTCAGGGGAGAGGATTGAACAGGAGATGGCTCCGGTTTTCTCTCCACGCGCTGTACTTCCGTTGTGGATGCCGGGGCTGTTTCCGTCCGAGGATTCATCTCAACCATCCCGGGCGGGGGATTTACGGTTAGACGGACACGCACCTGTGTCTTTCCTAATCCGAAAAAGCCTTTTGTACCTGCATCCAATACTTCCACGCTGACCGCATCTGCTGTGAGTCCCAGTTCGGCAAGTCCCTGTGCGATGGCTTCCTCTACGGTCGGCGCAATGATCTCCAATGTAGTTCGTTGATTCATGTCCCCATCTCCTTACTTTCTCTGTAAGAACTTTGGAATAAGATTATGCCAGTTGGCTTTCCCCTGCATCGCGTATTGGATAATACCCAGGAGATTGCTGGTGATAAAGTAGACGGAAAGTCCCGCTGCAAAGGTGATGGCAAAGTAGCCGAGCAATAAAGGCATGTAAATGGTCATCATACCGCTCATGGCTGCACTCTGATCACCCGGGTTGGCAGCAACGGGCATGGTCAGTTTGGCTTGAATGTAGGTGGTGATGGCAACGACCAATGCCAGGGTCGGGATGCCAATCCCGAAGATCGCAACCGCTTCAGGACGGCCAAGATCCATCCACAGAAATTTGCTGTTGAGCGGAATCAGGTCTGAAACATTCGGCAGGAAAAGGCTACGTGAAAGTTTCAACAGATCCAGAGGCGTGGATCCCAGCGCACGGATAATACTCTGATATAACGCGATAATGATGGGGAACTGGATCAGAGTCGGCAAACAAGAGCTAAAGGGATTGATACCTCGTTCACGATAAATGCGCATTTGCTCCTGCGCAAGTTTTTCGCGATCCTTGGCATACTTCTTCTGAATCGCCTGCCACTCTTTATCCGTCTGGAGTTCCTGCATAGCTGTCGCGCCCTTCATCTGTTGGGCGTTCAGCGGCCAGGTAACAATACGGATCAGGATTGTGAACAGGATGATCGCCAGACCAAAGTTATTTCCGACAATATCGTAGATCCAGATCAGTACATTAACAAAGACAGAGATAAATAAGTCCCATATTTGTCCCATAGTTCCTCTAATTCTCCGGGGTAAAGGTCCAAACCTGGCGGCCGTCCAAGTCGAGGGCCACAAGGTAAAATTCCGTTTCCAGCGGGGCAACAATGGTCAGGTCTCCCACGGCAACAGGAGTTGTATAAATCTTACCGCCAATTTCTTGCGACCAAAGTTCTTTGCCCTCCCGGTCTATCGCATAGATTGAACCCGATTCTGTTGCAAGCAGAATGTGCTCTTCGCGGACCAGCGGGCTCGCCGTGACGGGACCATTTGGCTTTATAGGCTTCCAGTCCTGAGTGCCGGTGGATGTATTGAACGAGTAGAAATTTCCATCCACATCGCTAAAATAAAGTGTATCACCATCCAGGCTGGGCGTGCCCCACACCCAATTTTCTGCATCCACGACCGATTGATGATTTCCTGTAGC
>JAICRQ010000487.1 GCA_025966435.1 Anaerolineales bacterium
CCCAGTCAGTCATTTCCGCGCCCTGCACCTAAGCCTGCCCAGGCTGTCACCGCCCGACCGCTTTACAACGAGCCCACATATCATCCTGTCGGTATGAACGCGCAGGAGTATGGGGACAACCCCAGCGTGCGGAGATAAAGCAACCCTGCTTATTTCAAGTCCCTGATCTCCTTCACAAGACAATGTATCCTCAATAAACAAATCCGCCACGACTGTGGCGGATTTGTTTATCTGTTCTATTCGGTCGTTACTTTGTCATCAGCGTGCTTTCGCCATGGGCAAGGACATAAAAGCTGCGCGCTTGATCGTAGATGAAATCTGTCACAATATAGCCTTCCGCAAATGCCGTCTCGAAGACTTCTCTTGAGAAGAAGCGCCAGTCGCGAGCCAGGGAAAAATCGGTGTCTTTCAACATACCGAAATCGGACGGGATTTCGGCAAGCGTGAGATTTCCATTCAGAGAGGCAAAATGCTCTGGCGGCTGGGGAAACTGATCGGGTCGAATCTTGAGGGAGTAGAGAGGCTGCAGCTCGGCTTTGGAAAAATCGTCCAGCTTCAGGGGACGGCGAGGGCGTTTGCTGAGTCGCCGCTCGACGCGGCGTGTATTGATCCACCAGTCCATTAGGAAGCGGTCGGAAGGTAAACCTGCGTTCAAACCGTCGCGCATGTCGCCGTATTCAGAGCGGCGGTACGTGTTGCACACGGCACCCAGCTTTGTGATATTGAGATACGCATTCCGGCTGAGCAGCGGATCATACGTCCAGGTAATATGGTCGAGTCCCTGGTGACGCACCATTTGCCACTGGGCGCGCTTGAGTGCAAAACCTATGCCCAGGTTGCGCTGATCAGGGTGGATACCCATCATGTGAGAACAGTGCTTGGGGCGCGGGCCATCGGGAATGAATTCGATGCCGGGGAAACCAAACACAAAGCCAACCAGTTGGCCGTCCACGAACGCGCCAACCACGAGCCCGCCATTGTGTACGGCTGTAATCAGCATATGCGCAGGGACCACATCTGTCTCACTGCCGGGCCAGACAATTCGCTGCAGCGCTTCCACAGCCGTCATATCTTCAGGAGATTCCAGGACTCGAATTACGGGGGTGGGCATAGTTAACGCGAGAGACGCAGGGACCTTTGTATCTTCTCCGAGATGCCAGAATACCAGGGTTTGCGTGCCAGATAGTCGAGGCGGTAACCGAAGCGCGCGGGCATCAGCCCAAACGTGCGCGGCATATTGTCTACTGGACAGGTCCGGTTGACCGCCACATAGTCCAGCCAGTAAGTCGACACATTGAAGTTCGGGATGAATGAATCAAGCATGACCATCAGAGCGCGCAACCACGGCATCGACAGCGGGACAAGCAGGCGGCGCGTATGCGTGACGCTCATCAGCTTTTCGAGCACCTGCCGCAGCGTAAAATATTCGCCACCGCCGATTTCATACGTCTGGTTCACCATATCGGGATTCTGGAGCGCCCAAAGCAGACACGTCACGAGGTCTTCCACCCATAGCGGCTGAATCAATGTCCGCCCATCGTTGGGGATGGGAAAAAAGCCCGGTGCCGCGCGCAGCAACTTCGCCAGATTATTGGTAAAACGGTCCTCAGGGCCAAACACGACCGTCGAACGGATGATCGTATGCGGAACGCCGCTCTTGCGGATATGCTCCTCGGCGATTCCCTTCGATTTTTGGATGGGGAAGGCCGAGGCACGGTCCGCGCCGATGTGGCTGAGATAAATCAATCGTTCGATCTCGGCGCTGGCAGCCGCCTGCGCCAGGATGCGCGTACCCTCGATATCGGTGCGTAACAGGTTCCCCCGGCGTCCTTCGGTGCCTGCCGTGGCGAGGTGATAGATCTGGTCCACGCCTCGCAGAGCGGCTCGGATGGAACGCTCATCGTTCAGGCTGGCAACCGCCACTTCCACAGGCACGCCGCGCGGCAGGCGCGGCGAATTGGGCGAGGAGCGCAGCAACACCCGAACCTGCATGCCTGCCTCGGAAAGGTGGCGGACCAGGGCGCGACCGATGAATCCCGTGGCGCCTGTGACTAAGATCATGCCAATGATTATAGCAGAGGCACTACGCCAGCCTGTGCAGCAGGGGAATGTTCTCAACCGGTTATAAAGTCACTTTTTTGGAAATCTACGAGCAGGACAGGATAAAACCCTACTGTGGAATAGGGAATCTCCTGAGTGTTCATTCGAGGACTTTCCGCTACCATATAAGTAGATAAGAAAGGAGATTCGTATGGAAAGCAGGGTAAAACTTCTTGGACATCCCGTCCACCCGATGCTGATCGTCTTCCCGCTTGGACTACTGGCGACCGCGGTGATCTTTGATATCCTGTACCTGATCTTTGGCAACCGTCTTCTCCCCACCGCATCGTACTACATGATCGCTGCTGGTGTACTCGGCGGTTTGCTGGCTGCCATCTTTGGCTTCATTGACTGGCTGGCACTGCCAAATGGTTCGCGTGCCAAAAGTATCGGACTCTGGCACGGGCTCGGCAATGTGTTAATCGTAGGGCTGTTTATCGTCAGCTGGTTCCTGCGCGGCAACAACGTCGATTTCATTCCAGATGGATTCGCCATGCTCTTATCGTTTGCCGGTGTCGCGCTGGCACTGGTCACTGCCTGGATTGGCGGTGAGCTGGTATATCGCCTCGGAGTCGGCGTGGATCCGGGTGCGAATGTCAACGCTCCTAATTCGATCAGTGAACAATCGGCAACCAGTACACACACAAAACGAACCGCCGATCGTTAGGACGGAACATTGATGGGCAGGCAAACGCGCCTGCTGTTCGGGATCAGCATTTTCTGGCTGGCACTGAGCGTCCTCTTTGATGGGATCAATACACTGGTATTGCCCCTTCAGGTAAGCGCTCTCGCCAGCCAAAGTAACCAGGCAACGTTACTCGGATATCTCACATTTGTCGGCTTGCTGGCTGGAGCGCTGGTCCAGCCAATTGCAGGCACGATCTCCGATGCATTCAAGCCTTTTCTCGGACGCAAGGGATTTATTGGGATCGGGCTCCTGCTGAGTCTGATCTCTTTATTCCTGTTTGCGATGTTTCAAAGCCTGGGAGGAATCCTGCTTGGTTATCTTGCCATTCAAATCTCTGCCAGCATTGCTCAGGCTGGCCAACAGGGTTTGATCCCCGATCTGGTGAATGAAAACCACCGCGGGC
>JAICRQ010000187.1 GCA_025966435.1 Anaerolineales bacterium
ATCACTGTCCACGAGAACAGCGGATTGTTGCGGACCTATGCATTAATGCTGCAACATGATTTGCACGATATGCCGATTGTCTCAGAAGATGGGAAACTTGTCGGCGTCGCGTCACGGGTGGATATTGGGACAACAATCCTTTCTGTTTGGGCACAAGTGGATTAGGCATGCCTGCTTCCGCCGTTTTTTCAAGCCTGATCTTTGCAGTTAGCCTGGCATTCATTCTTTCAGAGAAGATCCATCGCTCGATCATTGGGATTGCGGGAGCCGTTCTCATGGTCGGTATTGGAAAGATCTTCGGATTTTATTCTGAAGAAGCTGCTCTGGATGCAATTGACTTCAACACCCTCGGGTTATTGCTGGGTATGATGATCCTGGTTGCCATGCTGGAGCCAACGGGATTTTTTCAGTATATTGCCGTGGGGGCCGCGCGTGTTTCTCGTGGTAAGCCCGTACGCTTATTTATACTGCTGGGCAGCATCACGACTGTCCTTTCGATGTTTCTCGACAATGTCACGACTGTTGTGCTGATTGCTCCGGTAACAATCTTAATTTGCGAAATCCTGGGGATTAGTCCACTTCCCTACCTAATTGCTGAAGCTCTGCTTTCAAATACAGGTGGCGTAGCAACTCTGGTGGGTGATCCACCAAATGTATTGATTGGTTCGGCAGCCGGCCTTTCCTTCAATGACTTTCTTATCCATTCTCTTCCCATTGTGGCAGTCGCATGGGTAGCCACCCTGTTCCTGCTGCGCTATCTATTTCGCGATGAATTGTCAAAGATCCCAGGCAATGCCGAAGCTGTGATGAGCTTGAATCCAGCCGAGTCTCTGGACGACCCTAAAACAGCTCGTCGCGTCCTGGTTATCCTGGGCGCCGCCATCTTCCTGTTCTTTGTCCACCATACCTTGCATATTAGCCCATCGTTTATCGCTGTCAGTACAGCAGCCGTTGCATTAGTTTGGGTGCAACCTGATATCAAGAAGACGTTTGAAAGAGTAGAGTGGAGCGTCCTTATTTTCTTTTCAGCTCTTTTTGTCATGGTGGGAGGGCTGGAGGCCGCCGGTGTCTTGGAGAGCATCGTCAGTCTCCTGGATGGACTCTCCCGTATTCCGCCACTATGGTTTGGAGTTAGTCTCATCTGGATCGTCGCTGTGTTGTCCGCAGTTGTTGATAATATTCCAATTACAATTGCGTTGATCCCTGTCATTCGAGGGCTTGGCGAAACAGGTATGGACATTACGCCTTTGTGGTGGGCGCTGGCGTTCGGCGCGGGCTTCGGGGGGAATGGGACAATTATTGGCTCGACCGCTAATATCATTGTTGCCTCCCTCTCCGAAAAAACGCGAACACCGATTACCTCACGCTTATGGAACAGGCGCGGCCTCCCTGCAATGCTGTTGACCTGTGCCATTGCCAGCCTGTTGTATATCGTCTTCTATGAGACTTTCTAATGACAACCTTTCTTCAGCTTGCTTTGCTTCTTTCTATCATCCTTCTGTCCGCCAAACTGGCAGGGTATCTAAGTGTCCGGCTGGGCCAGCCGTCTGTTCTGGGAGAACTTTTGGTTGGCATTCTTCTCGGACCGTCTGTCATCGATATGCTTCACCTTTCATTCATAGATCCTGCCATTGCCCATACCATTGCAGAACTTGGTGAACTTGGGGTTCTACTGCTCATGTTCATAGCAGGCTTGGAATTACACCTGGATGAACTTACCAAAAATACAAGAGTAGCCGCGTTGGGAGGCTTTCTGGGAGTGCTGGTGCCCACTGCGCTCGGCTGGGGTACTGGGAGACTCTTTGGCTTAGACAATAATACGGCGATTTTTCTTGGTCTTACGCTCGGCGCCACAAGTGTGAGTATTTCTGCTCAAACGCTGATGGAACTAAAGGTTTTGCGGAGCCGCGTAGGTTTAAGTCTGTTAGGGGCAGCGGTTTTCGATGATATTCTGGTGATTCTATTTCTGTCCATCTTTTTGGCTGTCGCAGCAGGCACCGGGAATCTCGCCGGTGTGTTGTGGATCCTGGCGAGGATGGTTGCTTTTCTAGCTCTCTCGGTGGCATTCGGGTTATGGGTCTTGCCCTGGATGATGCGACGGGTTGCCCATTTGCCAATTAGCCAGGGAGTGCTGACGCTGGCGCTCGTCGTCATGCTCGCTTATGGATTGGCGGCGGAACTTTTGGGCGGTATGGCAGCCATCACCGGCGCCTTTATTGCCGGCCTGATGATGGCTCGCAGCGGGGAGAAAGAACGCGTGGAACACGGTGTGCATGCCCTGGCGTATGGACTCTTCGTGCCGATTTTTTTCATCAACATTGGGCTTTCGGTTAATGTCCGTTCCCTGCAGGTCGAGATGATCTGGTTCACGCTGGCAATCATCCTGATTGCTATTATCGGTAAGTGGGTGGGCGCGGGGATTGGGGCAAGGCTGGGAGGATTGAACGTGCGCGAGTCGGTCCAATTGGGAGCCGGCATGGTCTCGCGCGGGGAAGTTGGCTTGATCGTAGCGAGTGTAGGTATCAATGAAGGCTTAGTCGGTTCAGATCAGTTTTCCGCCATCGTCGGCATGGTGCTGGTTACCACCCTTGTGACGCCACCTATCCTGCGGGCGCTATTCACTGAGAACAAACCAAAGACGCAAACATCTTTACCTGAAACCGAACAGGGTGTATCGTCTGATGATCCGCAAAATGAGGAGACAACCTGATGTATATGATTCTATTTGTCCTAAATAATCCAGACCGCCTGGAAGAGCTGCTCATTGCGTGGGAGGAGAACGGTGTAGAAGGGGCAACGGTGTTGTTCAGTACTGGTCTCGGGCGTATTCGTGAACTGGATGCATGGCGCGACGATATGCCTTTGATCCCCTCCTTGAGAGATTTCTACGAACTCCCGGAAAATATGAACCGCACGATCTTCACAATCGTCAAAGATGAAGCAGTAGTGGACTCGGTCGTCGCTGCCACGAAGAAAGTTGTCGGTGAGCTGGATGAACAGGAGACAGGCTTGCTGCTTGTCCTGCCCGTGATGCGTGCCTATGGGGCAAATCCAAAGAAAAAAATATAATACTGAGTCGTTCGCAGTGTGCCAGAGTTTTAGGTTGCAGTGCCCCACCAACAGTACGTGGACGACTTTGGAAATTCGGCTATATATCCCATCTCAATCTGGCTGATCTGAAAACCACCTTGCATCAGCAACGCCGGAATGTCGCGCGTCAGCGACAAGCCCTGGAACAGCCAGCGGTGAAGGGGCTCCAGCCGCTTTTGCCAGCGCTGGACTGCCGGGTCAGGTGAACGCCCAAGCTCAAAGAAGATCAGTTTGCCGTCCGGTTTCAGGACTCGCCGAAGCCCTTGAATTGCCTCCCCGATACCGGGAATCGTGCACAATGTAAAGGTGCTGACGACCGTATCCATTATGTCGTCTTCCAGAGGGATGCGCTCGCCGGGCAGGTCCAGAAATTCGATATTCAAGTGGGTTCGATGCAACTGCGTTTGCGCCAGCCGAATCATCCCCGGGTTGGGCTCCAGGGCATACAGTTTGCTCACTCTTGTGGCATCGTAATGGACGAAATTAGCGCCAGAGCCTGCCCCGATCTCGAGAACCTTTCCCTCAGCCATGGGGATGAGCTTCTGGCGAATTTCCCGGATGGGCGGGGGATCCCCCAGCATGTTCACAAGGCGGGGATAGATCTCGTCTCTAAAGAATGGCATGAATAGGTTCTACTATCTGCGGCAGTAACAGTAAATGAACTTTTGTTCCGTTCCAAAAGGCGTGTGATGTGTTTCGTTTGTGCTGTCCACCAGATCAAATTCATCACCAAATTCGCTGTGCAGGCTCTCCGGGTTATAGCGCATCACTTCCAGCCCACTGCAGTGATCGGGTCCGTCGGGAGCAAATGTGGCGACAATGATATGTCCTCTTGTCCGGACGGCACGTCGTACCGCATCTACGTAACGCTTACGATCCTCTGGTTGCGTCAGGAAGTGGAACACAGCGCGGTCATGCCAGAGGTCATAGGCTTGTTCAGGCAGGTCTGCCTGTGTAATATCGGCTTCGATCCAGTTCACATGGGCGGCGCGTCTGCCCAGCCGTTGACGAGCGATCCGCAGCGCCGCCCCGGAGACGTCCAGGATGCTGATGCGCTGGAAGCCATCCACAATGAGATCATCCGACAGGGTGGAGGTGCCGCCGCCGACGTCTATGATACGGTCTGTTTTACGAATTCCCGTGCGCTTGATATATTCCAGCGAAAACTTTGCATGCCCCTGATACCAGCTCACCTGGGTGGGTGATTTTGTTTCGTAGATATGTTCCCAATGAGTTTTCTCGTTCATCTGATTGTCCTTTGCGCTTTCATCGCTCGTACCGACACAGGCAGGCTCATACGCCGCACGGACCGCTTCATCAAGGCGCTTGTGAGCGGGACGAAATACTCTTCCTGTGATATGGAGATTATAGCCGTAACATATTAAGATTTTGTCTCTTCTATTCAGAATGATAAGATTTGAAAAATACCTAACTCAAGTTCGTCAAATTACAGTTAGGCTGGCATGGCCCTTTTTTCCTATGTAACTTTTACCTTGCGGCGGCGTCCTGTCCGCGAGGAGAACCAGTCAATCGCTGCTTGCTTTCGTTCGTAAGGGAGGCTACGGTACTGGTCATAGCAGGAAATCAATCCATTCCATTGACTACGAAAAGAGATGAGAGATGAATATGTCACACTTTGTTAAGGCTGGACGCATATACTGGCGCTTGATGATTCTAATCGTGCTTCTGATTCTTTCACTTGCTCCGGTGCAGTCCTGGGTTTCTGCGCAAAACCCATCAGCACGCGGCTGGGTTGTCCGCACAATCTATACAAGTGAGTTTGGAGTAGCGCAACCAGGAGGCCTGGCCTTCTCTGCGCCAACAAACACGTTTGTCGTCCTGGATGCGAATGGAAATAGCACCCTGATTACAATGGATGAGGACAACGCAGGGACTCGAGTGCTTCCCGAAGCGCGAGGGAATGCCATCAATGCAGCTTTCGATCCTGGTAAGGGCAGTCTTTTTGTCCTTAACCACGGCAGAGGCGAAATCGTTGAAATCCAATCAGATGGCAATGGTTTGCCCAACCCCTCTGCTCCCCCGGCGCGCTCTGCGATCCAGGCGTTTGGTATAAAAGATCCTCAGGGAATTACCTTTAACTCGGAAGATGGGCGTTTGTTCGTTCTGGACGCAGGCAACGCGCAGATCGTCTCTGTGGCTCCGCATCCCACGCTTGGCTTCGATGCGAACGAAGCGATTCGCTCCAACAAGCTCGAACGGATTTCCCTGCGGGAACTCGGAGCAGGCACATTCAGGGGAATCGCCTTTGATCCGAGCAGCGGACATTTGTATGTCTCCCAACCTGACCAAAAGAGATTATATGAGCTGACGCAAGCCGGGGAGCTGGTCTCTACCATTGACCTGGCTTCTTTCGGGATCGATAACCTCACCGCGATGACATTTGCGCCCAGCGTCGATACAACCGATGATCCAAACGCTACCAGTCTTTATATCCTGGATACTGGAGAAGCGGCAAAGGCTGCAAACTCTGCTCAGGAAACTACATCCTCCGATAGCCAGATCGTTGAATTGTCACTCGCAGTTGCCGAAGCACTGCCGCCTGGAACAAGTCTGCTGCCCACCACCCTCGTCCATATCATCGATGCATCCAATGCAGCATGGAATCCGTCCGCCCCAGATACAACCGGTATTGACTACTGGCCGCTGACCGGCAATCTCCTGATCGCCGATAGCGAAGTGGAGGAAATGCCAGCTTACTGGCAGGGGAGCAATGTTTTTCAGTCTACTCTCTCGGGCGCTCTGGTTTCCACCTGCACTACCCTTCCCTTCACCCGCGAGCCAACTGGATTAGCGATCAACCCGAGCAACAACCACATCTTTTTCTCAGACGATGGGGATGACCTTATCTACGAGGTCAGCCTGGGAGGCGATGGGGACTACTGTACCTCCGACGATACAGTAACCACCACGAGCGTAGCCGATCTATATGGTGTGGTGGATGCAGAGGATGTGGCGTACGGGAACAATACTATTTTCGTGGCGGGAGGGTCCGCTGCAGAGGTCTACCGCATTCCCCTGGGTGCCAATGGCGTGCTGGGCGGGGGTGATGACGGCCAGATGACCCATTTTGACACTTTGAGTCTTGGCTTCAAAATTCTCGAAGGGCTTGGGTATAACGCGGAGGACGGCACGCTCCTGATCCTCAGCTCTGCGGCGAATGACAAGTATCTGGGCGAAACCACAGTCACGGGAACGTTACTGGGCGCTTATGACCTTGCGGCTTACACAGGGCTTACCCATCGCGAGGATGTGACACTTGCGCCGGGCAGCCAAAACGCCGCCATCAAAAACCTCTACATCACAGACCGCGGGGTTGATAACAATAACGATCGCAACGAAAACGATGGCGAGGTCTATGAGATCAACATCGGCAACCAGAATGAGCCAACAGCCACGCCCAGCAACACATTTACCCCTGGACCTTCGCCGACACCGACCAATACCCTGCCGCCTACGGTTCCGCCGACGATTACGAACACGCCGTTCGTGACCGACCTGATCTTTGCGGATGGGTTTGAGTCTAGCAATTTCTCCACCTGGAGCTCGAACACAAACGACGGCGGCGACTTAAGTGTCAGTGCTGCGGCGGCACTAGCGAATACGCGCGGCATGCAAGCCGTTTTGGACGACAACAACGCCATTTTTGTCACCGATGAGACTCCGAATGCCGAGCCGCGCTATCGGGCACGCTTCTACTTCGATCCCAATTCGATTTCGATGGTAAGTGGAGATAATCATTTTATTTTCCAAGGCTATTCAGGTATATCTA
>JAICRQ010000119.1 GCA_025966435.1 Anaerolineales bacterium
ATCAAGTGCCGCCGCCGTTACCAGATGCCCGTTCGCCGCTTCAGAACTTGAGGAACTACAGCAGGCTGCTGCGCGAACATCCTGTATTTCTTTCCTTTGCCACCAAGCGCTTTGTGTATCTGTCCGCGCTGGTGTTGAGCCAGCCGATCATGCCGCTTTTTCTTGTACGCGATGTCCATGCCACGGATAGCCAGATCGGCACGATCAATATGGTCTTTACCCTGGTGATGCTCGTGGGTTATTTTCTTTGGCCGCGAGTCTCGAGCAGGCAGGGGGGACGATTTGTGCTGCTGGCGACCACCCTGGGGATGACGTTTTATCCTGCTCTGAGTGCGGCAACTCCGCAGGTGCCCTTGATCATGATCTATGCAGGCATCTCCGGCTTGTTCCAGGCTGGGCTCGACCTTGTTTTCTTTGACGAATTGATGAAGACGGTCCCAAGCGAATACAGTGCGACGTTTGTGGCATTGGCGCAATCCATGCAGTATCTCTCTATGATTATCGCGCCGCTGCTGGGGACGTGGCTGGCAAATTACATCGGTCTGGGTGGGGCGTTGTGGTTGAGCGCGGGTCTGAGGCTGTTCGGCTTCCTGCTTTTCCTCCGCCCGGACCGGAAGTAACATTCTCCCGCAGGTTTCGTTAGGCATTGCAGAAGAAGTTTGTCTTCTGGCAAACCGAACTGTTACTTAAAGGGAGTCTCTCATGAAAATCACAAATCTCGAACAATTACTCGAAGATGAGCTGAAAGATCTTTACAGCGCCGAAAATCAATTGCTCAAGGCGTTACCGGCTATGGCAGAGGCTGCCGAATCGAAAGACCTGCGCGCATCATTCGAAAAACATCTGGAACAAACCCAGACCCATGTACAGCGGATCGAAGAAATCAGCCGCGACCTGAAAATCGAGCCCAGTGGGAAAACCTGCGCCGGCATGGGAGGCTTGCTCAAGGAAGGCGAAGAAATCATTCAGAGCGACATGGAACCTGAGCCCAAGCAGGCAGCGTTGATCGGCGCGGCACAGCGCGTGGAGCACTACGAGATCGCTGCGTATGGGACTGCCCGGGCACATGCCAAGCAACTCGGGTATGTGAAAGCCTATGAGGTTCTCACGCAAACCTTGAATGAGGAAAAGGAAACGGACCAGAAGCTCACACACTTCGCGGAAAACCGCGCCAATGTCAAAGCCGCGATGAACACCGGCGATGTCAGCGCTCGGTAACGCTCTCTGATAATGAAGGAAGAAGGTGAGCTGTGGTAAGGACGTTATCTCAAAACTGGTGGCTGGTGGTTCTGCGCGGGGTGTTGGCGATCTTGTTTGGGATTGCGGCATTCATCTGGCCCGGGATCACTTTACTGACGTTGATCGTCATGTTTGGCGTGTACGCCATTTTCGATGGTTTGATCGCAATCTGGACGGGTCTTTCGCGCACCAGAGAATCTTCACGTTGGTGGATGTTTCTTCTGGAGGGATTGCTAAGCATCGGTGCGGGAATTGCAGCTCTGGTTTGGCCCGGTCTGGCGACACTTGTATTTATCTATATCATGGCATTCTGGGCAGTGTTTACCGGCATTTTGGAAATTGTAGCGGCGATCCGTTTGCGGCACGAGATTACCAATGAATGGTTTTTGGCGCTTGGCGGGGTGCTCTCCGTTGGGTTGGGGATTTTGCTCTTTCTCCAACCGGCGGCTGGCAGCCTGGCTATCATCTGGATCATTGCAAGCTATGCCCTGGTCTTTGGAATCCTTTTGTTGATTTTAGGCATCCGCCTCAGAAGCTGGAAATTACCAGATACGACAGCGCCGCTCTCATCCCCGCGCTGAACGATACAAAAGAAACTCTCCTTCGGGAGGGTTTTGTTCTTAAGCGCCCACTGTAGAACGGTGGAGTTTACCGGAAGCCTCTTTCAGGCGCTCACATAAGACTTGGATCACTGCGAGGCTGGCATCCGGCCGGTCGCGCAAAAGCGACTCGAAGCTTTTCTGGTCAATGCAAAGCGCGCGCACATCCCCAACTGCAGTGACTGTGGCGCTGCGCGGTTCCCGGCTGATCAATGCCATCTCTCCGACATATTCCCCTGCTTTACGCCGCGCCAGCTCCACTTCCTTTTGCCCCTGAGTCATCACGACTCGTACTTCACCCGAAATAATAATAAACATCACGTCTCCGATTTCCCCTTCGCGGACGATGTTAACACCATCAGGGAAAGATTCTTCCTGTGCGAGGGCAGCCACTTGTTTAATATCACGGGAGGAGAGGTTTGCAAACAGCGGGACGCGCTTGAAAAACAAAATCCGTTCCATTAGGGAAAGGGTAGCGATATTTTCCATTTTCTTTTCTCCGAGTGTATGGGCTGCGAACAATGCACAATCCCTGATCCAGGAGTCCTCATCCGCAAGCAGCCGTTGCCAATCGACCTCTCGATTAAGAGAGGACGTGGAATCATCCTCCCACAATTGCGTCAATGGCTGGAGGATCCTTCGCCAGCGTGTATTTGTGGATTCGAGCGCTTCGATCATATTTGCCCGCTGAGTGGAATTACGGGTATTTAATACGTCGATCGCAAGCCCCATAGCTTCGCGGTCTCCCAGTAAGCCGATGGCACGTAAAGCACGAATACTATATTGATTTGATTTCTTGTGCAAAGACTCTACGAGCAGGCTCACAGCTTCGCTTTGGCGAGCCCGGGGTTGGACGGCACGCATCAAGCCATCATACTCCACCGCGCGCGATACCGCCGCGCGCGCGTAGTCCTCGATCGGTTTTTCCGGCGGTAATGGCAGATACTGCAATGCCAGCAGCGCGCCTTCTTCCTGCTTGGGGTCTAGCAGCGCAGTCATCACGGGGTTGATTGCTGGCTCACCGATTTGCCCTAACAGTTCTGCGGCTGTTTCCTGAACGGAAACATCTGTGTGAGCTAGTGCCTCGAGCAGATAAGGCATGGAGTGTAGAGGGTTGATCTTTGCCAGCGCGGCGAGCACTGCGCGCCGAATCCGAACGGGCAGGCTGCGATCCTTCAATTCATTGACCAGGAATTCAAGAGCTTCCGCATCTCCCCAGTCTCCCATACCCATAATTGCGTGTTCGCGGTCAGAGAGCTCGCCCATTGCCGCGGTATAGCGCAGGAACGCTCTCGCCTTTTCGAGAACACTCTGATCGCCAGCCCTCCTCCCAAAGGGAAACTGCATCCGTAAAAGAAGGCTGGCTACGCGTGTGCTCACCCGCAAGTCTTTATCATCTAACAAGGGTGCGATCTGAGGGACAAGGTCGGTGGAACCTTCTGTCAATGTCGAAAGGGCCGCGACGGCTTCGAAACGAACATCGGGTTCCGGGTCCTGGAGGGAGGCGGCAATCTTTCCCAGGGCAGAGGTCGCTTTTGCCTGGGCTAATGCGCGTAAAGACGAAGCGCGTACCAGGGAATCCTCATCGTCGAGACGAGCAATCAACGTGGGTTCTGCCTCGGGGAGGGAAAGATGGCCCAGGATCTCGGCAGAGACACGCCGGATCACAGGATCGCGATCATTGAGCCCGGCGAGAGCGGCACGGATCGCCGCGGCATCCTGCTGGAAACCGCCGAAGGGTTGTTCTTCACTATAAAAAATATGAGGGTTGCCCACCCGCAAGGCTTCGATGAGCGCCTCGTTATAGCCGCTCCAGGCGCGATAGATGGCAAACGTACAGATGGCTGCTGCGATCAAGCCAACAATATACAATTGCTGTGGCGCAAGCGTCTGCTCCCCAATGATGAGGATCGCGCCAGCCAGGAAGGTTCCTGCCTGTTCGGGCACGCCATCCACAAACGCTCGCACCTGATCACGTCGTTCCGGTGGCACCACGTTGAACATTGCCTGCCAGGCCGGGTCGGCAATGCCCGATAGCCAGAGCATCTGAAGGAAGCGAAATGAAACAACGATGACAAAAATGGGGAGGAGCGCCAGGCTGGTAAAGCCAACCAGATAGATGATCGGGAACACCAGGATGCAAGCCATCACACCAAAACGTGCGAAGAGGCGGTTCGCAAAAAAAAGAGAAGCCAGAAACGCCGCGGCGGTGCTTAGACCGTTGAAGAGTCCCAGGAAGGCCGCGAGATTTTCCTCGTTGGGAAATTGCGCGGTGATAGCGCGTGAGAAGGGAAGTGCGATGGAAAAATAGAGGAGTGAGAACAGGATGGCTGCAAGGCATACCCAGCGCATCAGTCTCGACTGGCGCACATACTGGTAGCCGCGCTGCATCTCCTGAACAAGGGGCGTCTGCTTTTGCCTTGAGTTCACTGGCGAGGCGATCTGCTGGTTTCGTAGAATGGCACGGCTGAGCCCAAATGCCAGTAGAAGTGTGCCCGCCCACACCAGAAGTAAATTTTCTAATCCAAGCACAGTGACCAGTATGCCTGTTGCAAATCCGCCAATGACCTGCCCCAGAATGCGGCTGGCGTTGAAAAGCGGGAAGAGCCGCTTTGCCTGACGGGTATCAAACAGAACGCCTGCGATCCCCCAGATCAAAATGCCGTTCAGGGAGTTGAGAATTTCCTTTCCCAGCCATAGAGTGGGATAGAGCCAGTTTAGTTTGGCGAGCAGCGCCAGCCGGGCGGCGATGAGGATGATGGCAATCAATAGCGGGATCGCCAGATATAGGATACGGCGCGGAACGCTCCCCAGTGCAGCGGTGATGCCGAACGATACCACCATACTGGTGACGCCCAATCCTAAAAACATATAGGGCAAATACTCCACCCCGAAACGGGCGAAGAAGAGCGCCT
This sequence comes from Anaerolineales bacterium, assembly GCA_025966435.1. Taxonomy (GTDB): domain Bacteria; phylum Chloroflexota; class Anaerolineae; order Anaerolineales; family Villigracilaceae; genus Defluviilinea. The sequence continues at coordinate 4,754 of JAICRQ010000119.1, forward strand.
CGATGCTTATCCCACCGACAGAGGCGCCCATCGCCGTGAACAGCATGATGCCGATCATCAGCGAAGCCACGCGGCTTTCGCCCGGTTTGATGGAGAGTGCTTGGGCGAGCCGGGTCATTCAGGGTTCAACGATCTGTCCCCCAGGACTGCTACGCTGGTATTCTTCCCCCGCGAGCCGAGCAGCTTTTTGGACCAGTTGATCGTACTTGAAGTTGTTGAGCAAAATCATGCGTGCGATCACGCGCCGGAGCGGACGCGGCAGAGGCAAATGTATTTTGGAAAAGTTTGTCACGCGCGTGCCTCCCTCGGGCAGAGGTTCGAGTCGGAACGTCTCGCTGAATCGCTTCTTTCCATTTTCATAGGAGTCCATTGTGGCGTATTCAAATGGGCGCCAGTCTACGGTGACCTCCGTGCTTACCATTTTGCCGTGCGCACAATGATTACTTGCTCCACTGCCCGCGCGCCCTTTGGGCCGGTCTCCACGATACCAGTGTACATCACTGTTCCAGAGATTGCGCCGGTTCGGGTCTTGCAGCCATTCCCATGTGACGGGTGGTGGCGTTAGGAAATCAACCGTAAAGGCAATGTCGGCATCTTTCTCATCGATGATGACTCGCCGAGCCTCTTTGAGTTCCTTGTAGCGACGATGCAGATCCAGATTGATGGTCTTGATCCCGCCCAGGTGCTCATACGATTCGATTTGTTCATGCGCACCTTCGAGCTTCAAATCCAGGTGCGTCAGGCAGGGCTCGGTGATCATCAGGTAAGCTCTCCAGCCTGTCGCTTCGGTGACGTGGTTTTTGGACAGTCGGTGGACGAGATTAACATCCGAGCCAACCATTTCGCGAATCCCGCGTACCTGCTGGAGAATGTAATCCCCATGATGGAGAATGAACTTGAGATCAAGACTGGGAATGCTCTGACAGGCTCTGCACGTGCAGGTTGTGGAGCGCTTGATATCGATCTGCCGATCGCGAAATGCGAGATAGGTGGACTCGACCAGCTCCAGGATAGTCTCTCCGCGGGAGATAAGCGTTTCCTTGGCATAAGCAAAGACCGCATCCCCCTCGAGTTTGTGAATGGTCAGGAGTTTTTCGATCTGCACACAGATCGTTTCGAGCAGATCGCTCAGAATTTCGTGGGAATGGTCGAGCTCTGTCCCTGCGACAAAAGAGGTATAGCCCGAGATATCGGCAAGAAGCAAATAACCGTGCTGGGTGATCGTGCTCATGGACTGATATTTAAGACTAGAATGATCGTGATTATACCAGTGCCAGCGCGCGGCGATGGGGCGCTCGAAATATTGAATTCATTGCACCCAGCGTAGCTGATTGCTCTTATTTTCCTTCGGAACGGGGTTGGGTCAGGGAGTCGTAGAAACTGCCTGAGTTTCCTGGGATGACGGTGGTGTCGCCGTGATGGGAGCCAATGTGACGCCCAATAATCGTATGATCTCAAGAGAATACAAGTCATGTTCTTCGCGCGCCATTTCCAACCCGCTGGTGAGCTCTTCCTGGGTGGCTCCCCCGACAAAAGTAAGTAATGTCTGGATCATTAAGTTCATATGACTTAACTGGTGCGTCTTCAGAGTTGTGAGACAGTCTGGAATTTGCACGTCTTCGGCGACCCGGCGGATGCGCTGTAAATCTGCGATGAGTTGAGGTAGTTGCTGCGCCGGTACATTGGATGCCAACTGTGATGCGTCTTCAAACTCACGCATAAGGTCGTTGATTGGCTGAACCGTGAACGGCAAATTCTGCGGCGAGCAGGGATCTTCCACCAGGCTGGTGGTTGGAGCGGCGGTAGTCTTGACTTGTGTCGCAGCAGGCGGACCCCCACAGGCAGAGATGAAAAGGAAAACAAAAAGGAATAAGCGCAAAACAAACTGTTTCATTTCAGAGATTATAACAAAACAGAGGGATGAACATCTTTGTCCCTCTGTTGCCAGGTTGTTCCAGGAAATTTACTTTCTCACCAGGACAAAAGTGCCGGTCTTCTCGGTCGTAAGAACCATGTAGAAATTGCCGTTGGCAGAGTCAATGTCTTCATTAGGGTGCGAGCGGCTCTGTGGGAGTTTCCTCATCTGCATGCGCTGAACTTACGTTAAATAAGTTCACGCATACAACAAGGATTAAAGATATGCCGCGAAATCCCAAATTTAAGGCCTATCGGTCTTGGTCGGTTTGGGCTCTCTTGTTGGTCTTGGCTCTCTGGTGGGTCTCGGTTCACGTGTGGGCTGCCCTGGTGGAGGCTCGTTTGTAGGTGGATCCGGCGGCGGGTTGGTTGCGATCACGCGCGGCGTATTCGTTGGTGAATTATCCCGTCGCGGGGTGGGAGAAGCAGTCCCAGAAAGCACAGGCGTGGCCGTTTGAGAAGGTGTGGGCAGCCCAATGACGGCTGTCAGTGCATCGAGCGGGTTGACAGGCAGCAGGGGCATGTCTGCCATACGATAGGTGGCTTCGTAGGCAGTAAGCACACCGCATTCCCCGGCAGCCGGCTCAATCGTTCCGTTTTCATTGAGATCGATACCGTTCAACATTTGGTCTGCGAGTAGCGCAGAGCGCTGGATCGCAGCCTCCATCTCGGAGAGTGACGCTGCGTTGAGGATCGTCAAAAGCTGATCTCGTAGCTCTGGCGTCCAGCGTGCCAGGTTCTGGATGCAGAGTTTTGTGTTCTCTCCATTGACGATTATGTTTCGTGAGGCGCCAGAGGCATTTACTGCATAATCGGCATGGGAATAGACGGCCTGAATGTATCCCAAATGATCCCTGTTGAGCAGGAAACCATAGCCGTCGCTCGGATCGTTGATCTGTTCATCGCCATTCCAATCCTTGTAATCCTGGCTCTGATTGCCAACAAGAACATTTAGCATGGCTTCCGCATTCCTGCGCGTCTCGGCTTCGTTCCCATTTTCGTAACTACTGAGCATTTCCCGGGCGGCTTGTTCCAGTTGCTCTGTACTCTCCGCCAGCCCATGGATCAGCCCAACCTCTTCCGGCGTTGCCGGGAACGAGACCAGCAAGCCTCGCAGATATATTAACCCGGACTCAGGCAATGCGTAGAAATAGGCAACCCGCTCAGAACCGTTGGCACCGGAGGAGTTGCCTGATTGAATGGTGACTTCCACTGCGCCGTATGCGGCTAACAGGTTTTTTGTCTGGGGATTGTCAAACGTGAGACTGCCTCGACCTTCCTCATCCACCGACAAGGTTCCGAGGGAAAGACGCTCTTCCTTGTTCACCAGCCAGATCTCGTACTGGCTGCCTGCCGGAGGCGCCGGCATGGCTTGTGCGATGAGACTGGCCCGGTTTAAGACTCCATTTCCATCGTGGAACTGAAGAACACCTGTCGGACCCAGTGACACCGACGCGAACAGCGTAGGGGTATCGCTGGGCGGCATGGGGGTTGGCGCCTCGGTGCTGTTCAGCGGGAAGACTCCCCGAAAAAAAGCAAATGAGCCTACCAGCGCGATCAAGGCTCCTGCGAGAAGCGCAGGCCGCAAGAAACTTCGCGGCTTCGATGCAGACTCAGCCGGCTGGCTGGCTTTTGCCGAAGTTGAAATTCGGGTGGCAGTTAAGACGGTTGGGGCGTCGGATGTTTCCTCCAGAGACGCTTCGAACGCAGCTGCGAATTCCTTTGGAGTGTCGAAGCGATCATCCGCTGTCTTTGCCAGAGCGCGATCCAGGACTGCCTGCAGGGCAGGAGACAAACCGGGGACTGGCGCGGGCGCTTCATTGAGATGCTTGAGCAGGACGCTCATGGTGGTTTCCCCATCGAAGGGGACATCGCCACTCAACATCTCATACAACACGATGCCCAAAGAGTAAATATCGGTCCGCCCATCGGTTGTGAGTCCCATCGCCTGTTCGGGACTCATGTAGGCGGGTGTGCCTGCCGTTGCTCCGACCGTGGTATGGCGGCTGGAGTTCAGAATGCGGACCAGCCCAAAATCGGTGAGGACCGGCTCGAAGTCCAGGGGAATCGTCTGCCCGGGAACGATCTGCAGGGACCGCGAGGTGAGCAG
>JAICRQ010000108.1 GCA_025966435.1 Anaerolineales bacterium
ACATCGCCTCATACCTTGCCGATAAGACCGTCGCCCTGACGATCTTCGAAGCCGCGACGACCGGCAAGATCAACAACATCTTGCGAATGCTGGCGCGTGACCCGCAACTCGTCAACGCCTACAATGAAGACGGGTTCCAGGCGCTCGGGCTGGCGTGTTACTTTGGTCATCACGATGTCGCGGAATATCTCATCAAAGCGGGCGCACCGGTCAATGCCCCCTCCCGCAATGACCTGAAAGCAGCACCCATCCAGTCCGCAGCGGCAGCCGGGCACACCAAAATCGTGGACCTGCTTCTCAAGCACAAAGCGGACCCCAACATTCGAGAGCAGGGCGGCTACACCCCTCTCCACGCCGCGGCTCAAAACGGAGACGAGGAGACGATCCGTGCGCTGCTGTATGGCGGCGCCGACCTCGGCATACGCAGCGACGATGGAAAGCTACCCATCGACCTCGCCCTTGACGAGGGACATACCGATGCGGCAAAACTCTTGCAGGAGGGCATTACCAAGCAGTTCAAACCCAGGCGGGAATAGCCCTTGTTCTGCTGCCATATCTCCCAATCTGTCGGTGCTGTGTAATGTCGTAAAGAGCCCAGACTGCATATAATTAGATGAATCTCAATACTTGTGCCAGCATTATGGCTAGTTATGCAACTAGCCATCTTTTACATTAGAAGTTACTGCTCCAGACAAATCTACACCCCAAATCAAGGAGGACCACATGCTGCGCAAACCGTTCGTTTTATTCACTGTACTTATTTTATTCAGTCTGATCACAGCGCCCACCGGAGCCGTGCAGGCATCCACCGCCGCCAGCACAACCAGTTACGAACCCGATAACACGTCGGGGCAGGCAAAACTGATCACAAGCGGGACCCCTCAAACCAAGAGCATTGTCCCCAAAACAGATCTGGACTGGGTCAAGTTCCAGCTCACGACGACCTCCGGTGTCCTGCTCGAGACATCGGGTCCGTTCGAATCCGATACCCGGATATCTCTCTACGACAGCACTCTGATGCCGATCGAATATCACGATGATGTGCCGGGTAGTTTCTGGTCCTTTATCGACAGAGCGTGCGGCATCGACCCATTGCCGCCAGGGACGTATTACGTCAAGGTCGAAGAGTATAAGAATGATGCTCAAATTCCCTCCTATCACCTGGCATTTGATGCCAGTCCCTGCCCGGCAGAATTAGTTAACATCTATACCGGCGGAGTAAGGAAAGGCAGCAGTCTTCTTACGCCGCACGCGAGTGTTCGGCGAAGTGTTCCGGGGGTGAACAGCGGTCCGGTCAGGATCACCAATACCGGCGTCTCCCCTATTATGGCTTCGGAGCGCGTGATCTATAAGGTCAATGGCGTCAATACAAGCTTCGCGGAAATGATGGCGCTGCCAAACAACCAGGTGGACATCACGTATTGGTTGCCCTGGTACAACAACGTGGACCTCGATACACAATTGCGTATTGCCAACGTGAGCCCTTCGACAGCGACAGTTCGCGTCTATGTCGGGGGCAATGAAGTGCAGGGCAGTCCCATAACGCTTACAGCCGGAGCCAGCGTCCGCAGGAGTTTTGCAGGTATCAATAATGGCCCGGTGCGCATCGCGAGCAGTCAACCCATTGTGGCAGCCGAGCGTGTGATTTACAAAGTGAAAGGAGTCCAGACCAGTTTCACCGAGATGATGGCATTACCTGCTGCGCAACTGGATACCACCTACTGGCTTCCTTGGTATAACAACGTCGACCTGGATACGCAGCTGAGGATCGCCAATGTTACGAGCACACCGGCATCTGTGCGCGTGTACATCAGCGGTGTGGAAATGCAGGGAGGTCCGTTCCTCCTCGCGGGAGGACAAAGCACACGGATGAGCTTTATTGGCATCAACAACGGGCCCGTGCAAATTGTCAGCGATCAACCCATCGTAGCAGCTGAGCGTGTGATCTACAAAGTCAATGGCGTCCAGACCAGCTTCACCGAGATGATGGCGCAGCCAAATAATCATGTGAATACTACCTACTGGATGCCCTGGTATAACAACAGCGGCGACCTGGATACGCAGCTGAGGATCGCCAACGTCAGCGCGCTGCCGGCAACGGTACGTATTTATATCGGTGGTGTGGAAATGACCGGCAGTCCTTTTAGCCTGGCGGTCGGAGAAAGCACGCGTATGAGTTTTGCTGGCATCAATAACGGACCCGTTCAGATCGTCAGCGACCAGAACATTGTCGCCGCCGAGCGTTTTATTTACAAGGTAAGTAATATCCCCACCAGCTTCTCCGAGATGATGGGGCTGCCAAACCACCTGCTGGGCACCACATACAGGCTGCCTTGGTACAACAACATCGAGCTGGATACCCAGTTGAGGATTGGGCTTCCATAAGGAAACGAAGAAGGACAGGCGTACGTCTGTCCTTCTTCGTTTCTATATTAAGGACGCCTTCAATATGGGTCTGTGATCCAAAACACCCTGCAAGCAGCCTTCGCAATGCTTGCGCACCTAATCCAACAAACTCGGTTATAATTTTTTCTTATGCTTACACACCAGAGGCTTACGCCTGCGCAAATCGAGTCCAGGCTGGACCGTATTCTCTTAAAAGTACAGAAACCCGGGCGCTATGTAGGCGGAGAGCTCAACAGCATTACCAAAGACTGGGACAAGGTTGCAACCAAAGTTGCTTTTGTTTTTCCCGATATTTACGATATCGGGGTTTCGAATGTAGGCTTGAAGATCCTGTACGACCAGGTCAACCAGCGGGAGGACGCTCTGGCAGAACGTGCCTATGCGCCCTGGCTGGACATGGAAGCCCTGATGCGCGAGCATGAGATTCCGCTCTACACGCTCGAGTCAAAACGACCCTTAGCGGATTTCGACATCATCGGCGTTTCTCTCCCCTACGAGACCCTCTATACCAACACGCTCAACATTCTGGACCTGGCAGGAATTCCCGTCCGCTCGGACGAGCGTGACGAGACGCACCCCATTATCGTCGCGGGCGGGCATTCCACAATGAACCCCGAGCCCATGCACGCCTTCATCGACGCGTTTGTCGTTGGTGAGGGGGAAGAAGTCATCCACGATATCATAAACACGGTGCAAAGTTTCAAACGTTTGAAGGTTGAAGGTTCTAAACCTGTCAACCTGCCAACCTTCAAGCGTGAAACCCTCTTGAAAGAACTGGCAAAGATTCAGGGTGTTTACGTTCCGCGTTTTTATGAAGCCTATTATCTGGAAGACGGCACGCTCTCACACATCGAGCCAACCGTTCCGGATGTCCCCAAAATCGTAACAAAACGAATCGTACCAGTCCTGCCTCCCCCGCCGACGAAGTTCATCGTCCCGAACATCGACATTGTCCACAACCGTGTTTCGGTGGAGATCATGCGCGGGTGTACGCGCGGCTGTCGCTTCTGCCACGCCGGCATGATCACGCGTCCCGTTCGCGAGCGTACTGTAGAGGAAGTGCTGCAAGCTGCGGAAGAGGCGATTAGGAATACGGGCTTCGAAGAACTGGCTCTCCTCTCGCTCTCATCCTCCGACTATACACATGTCCTGGAGCTGGTTACCAGGGTGGGCGAGAAGTTCGGTGGCACGCATCTCAAAATCGGACTGCCCTCGCTGCGGATCGAATCTGTCTCCATTGACCTGATGGAAAAGCTCAAAGACAGCCGCTCCGGTGGGTTTACCCTCGCTCCTGAAGCCGCCACCGAACGGATGCGTCGCATCATCAACAAGTTCATTCCGGATGAAGACATCATAAACACGACGCGCGAAATCTACCGCCGCGGCTGGACGACGATCAAGTTATATTTCATGATCGGTCACCCGAGCGAAACGCTGGAAGATGTGCAGGCAATTGCAGACCTGTGCAATCGCGTCCTGGCAGAGGGGCGCAAGGTGATCGGCATGAAGGCGAAGCTGAATGTAGGTGTCAGCACATTTGTGCCGAAATCACAGACGCCCTTCCAGTGGGTTTCATGTGATACGCCGGAACAAATACGTGCCAAGCAATCCCTGCTGCGCCGGGAACTGATGCGCGATCGCAGCATCAAACTCAGCCTGACGAAGGCAGAAGATTCCTTCCTGGAAGCCTGGCTGTCGCGTGGCGACCGTCGCATGGCGGACGTGGTCTATTCTGCCTGGAAGAACGGCTCCAAGTTCGATGCCTGGCAGGAGGGGCAAAAATATGAGGCGTGGATGCAGGCATTTGAAGAGCACTGGCTCGACCCGCTCTTTTATACCCACCGCCAGCGCCGTACCGATGAGGTCTTCCCCTGGGAGCATATCACGGCTGCCGTCCGCAAGAACTTCCTGTTCCAGGATTTTCGCGCCTCGCTCGAAGGCGAGATCCGCGTGGACTGCCGCTTGAACTGCTTCGCCTGTGGCATTCTGCCGACATTTGCCAACATGCGCCGCGAGAACCCCGGCGATGTGTGGAAATGCCCGGACGTGAAATCACCGCTTTCCACCAACACGGCAGCCATGTCCAGCCTGAAACTGCCCGTTGTGGGAGATTGAGTAGCCATGCCCAAAACACACAAAGAGATCTTTCTCACGCGTCTCATGCACGAGCGCGATAAATTTGAACTTCTGCTGAATCGTGTTGGTTACACACGCCGCATGACGTTGAAAGGCGTTTGCGGGAAGTGGTCCATCAAGGACATCCTCGCTCATGTCTTTGCCTACGAGCAATACATTGCAGATCGCATGCACGAGATCCTGCACGGGGAGGAGTATGTACCCTGCCGGACGCAAAACGCGCTGGATGCCTTCCTCGACGAATTTGGCTATCCCGATTTCGGCTCTCCCCTGCTCGACGATGACGGTCCCAACGAGTGGATCATTGAGAAGTATAAAAATGTTTCTCTGGATGATGTGGTCGCACAGGAAATCCAGGCATTTGCTGCTGTGATCTCCTCTCTTGAAAAGATGCCTGAAGAAATGATGAACAAGCATAACCTGTACGACCGGATTGCGAACAATACATTCCTGCACTACCGGGAGCATACGGCGGATATCAAACGCTGGCTGAAATCGAATACTACATATAACCGACGGTAAGTAGTAATGACTGAAGTCGTTTACGAGGGACAGAAGGCGACTAATCCACAGGACGCTTCGCAGAGTCGCTACTACGGTTTTTCTATGCGCATTCGGATCACATTTATCAAACAGGGCGCGCTGCGCTATACCGGTCACCTGGACCTGCACAAGCTCTGGGAGCGCGCCGCTCGGCGCGCTGAGCTCCCACTTGCTTACTCACAGGGGTTTCACCCGCAGCCGAAGATGAATCTGGCGGCGGCTTTGCCCCTGGGCTTTTCCTCCCGTTGTGAAGTGCTGGACATGAGACTCGAGCACGACATCCCCATAGATGATTTGCCTACACGCTTAAATCAGACACTTCCACCGGGGATTCAGGTGATGGATGTGGAACAAGTCGATGAGCGTGCGCCAGCTTTGCAGACCCAGGTGCTGTCATCGGAGTATGACGTCGAGCTTACAGAAGCCGTTGACGAGGCGGAACTCCAGCAAAAGATCGATTCCGTTATTAAATCGAAAGCTATTCCTCGCGAACGCCGCGGTAAAATGTATGACCTGCGTCCGTTGATCGAAGAATTACGTCTTCGACCGGATGGCAAACTCTTCATGCGCCTGGCTGCTCGCGAAGGCGCGACGGGACGCCCTGAAGAAGTGTTGGACGTGTTAGGCATCGCGTTCGAGGGAACGCGTATAGAAAGAACTCGCTTAATTTTTCAATTGTAACTGGAGGAAAGATGGCTTTACTTGGGGCATTATTCTTTGGGTTCGTACCGATGTTCTTATTTGCAGCGTTCGTCAACTGGCTGGACCGCTACGAGAAGGAGCCAAAGCTTCTGCTCGGGGCGGCGTTTGTATGGGGCGTCATCATTGCGGGCGGAGGCGCTTATATCCTGAATACAGCCTTCGGCATTGGCATTTATGTGATTACCGGCTCGGAAGGGGCAGCTGAATTTGGCACGACTTCGATCGTTGCTCCGATCATCGAGGAGTCTCTAAAAGGACTCGCCATCCTGGCTGTGTTCCTGATGTTCCGCAAGGAATTCGACTCGGTCCTCGACGGGGTCGTGTATGGCGCTGTCACGGCGATGGGCTTTGCAGCCATTGAAAACGTGTTGTACATTTACCGAAACGGATACCAGGAAGGTGGCTGGGAAGGGTTCTGGGTACTGGTCGTGATTCGCGTCATTCTCGTCGGCTGGATGCATCCCTTCTTCACAGCCTTCACAGGAATCGGGCTTGCCATCGCACGGATGACCCGAAACGGCCTCGTGAAGATTATCGCCGTGCCAACGGGATTTGCCATCGCGGTCACGGCTCATGCTTTCCACAACACGTTTAGCGGTCTGATCGGCGGCTTTGAAGGCTTACTCGCAGGCACCCTTGTGGACTACGTCGGGTATGCAGTGATGATTCTGTTCATCATCTGGATGATTGTCTATGAGCGCAATGTATTAAAAAGACACCTGCACGAAGAAGTGACACATGGCAGGATCTCTCCCAGGCAATATGCCACCGCCACGTCCTTTTTCCAGACCAACGCGCATGTCTCCGCTTTGACGTCCGGCACGTTCCGCCCCACCTCTCGTTTCTATCAAGTTTGCGGGGAACTCGCTCATAAAAAGGAACAGCTTGCCAAAATGGGGGATGAAAGTGGGAACGCCAAGATCATCGAGAATCTGCGCGCCGAGCTCGCACAACTAGCACCGCAGGCAAAAGCATAAGTAGTGTCATTGCGAGTGAGTGTAGCGAGCGTGGCAATCTCCAAGTGCATCAATTAGGAGATTGCTCACCTGCACTGCATGCCGGCGCACACCTGTCCTGGTGTACGGTGCCAGGGAGTGTCGCCTACGGCTCGCAATGACATGAAAGCAAATATGATAAAATCCTTCCGCCCGCCCCTGTAGCTCAGTGGACAGAGCGTCGGCCTCCGGAGCCGAAGAGCACAGTTCGAGTCTGTGCAGGGGTACCTAACCGGACACATCCCGAACTACACACCTAGGTTGAAAAGCAATTTGTATCGATGCTCTGATTTGAGCACCTAGGGAAACTAACCAAATTGCTTTCCAACAGAAAGTGATTGGTCGGGATGTCGGCTTTAATTGGACAAGGCCATGGAAATCAGGTACGAACTTATATATCCGTGAAGGATGCTTGTAAGCTTTCTGGATATAGGGAGCAGTATCTCAGGCGACTACTGCGCCAAGAAAAACTTGCGAGAACAAAGATAGGGCAGATGTGGCTGATTGAAGTTTCTTCCCTGGAAAGCTATTTGTTTTCATCCCAACAATCAAGAGACAGAAGATGTGGTCCTCGAACAAAGAAGAGAACTTATTTTCACTCATAAATTCCTGCCTTAATGGATTAAGGAAGGCTGACGCCAACCTGTATGGGTTTCCATCTCAGCTAACTTTCCGGGTGTTACACACCTAGCTTCCTAAATCGAGTTAACTTCCGTCACCTTCTTTTGACTAAGGTAGTTTAAGCACGTCTCCCCAACTTAGTACCCGGGATAATTTTTTTCGACGATGACTTGAACATCCAACCTGCGATGAATAAGGATGAGTTTTTTTCGTTAAATCTCGTCCATTCAGTCCATTTACTCTACAAAATTGGGCGTTTTTATTCATCTACTTCAATACATCCAGAATTTCCATTCTAACTGCACCAGGAAGGCGACTCTAAGATTTTATTTCCAGCAGTATTAGATATCCAGATCCTGTTGCCTTTGGCAAACAAAATGAACCTGAGTTACAAAGTAATAGGAATGACCTAAGGGCCTAATTCCACACGATCTGTACAATAGCCCCAGGAGGGTGTGCAGACTCAATCTCCTCACGTTTCGCCAAATCGGAACAGTGCGCGCTGAGGACCTGGTAAGGTAAAGACATCCAATCCGCTAGGTAGCGGGGACACTCTACCTTCGGCAGGACACAAGAACTCACAAATTACGAGCCTGACAATATACCTCCGCCTAACCAAACTGTAACCTTTTAATGTGATATTTATCTTGACCAAGAAATCAACAGTCCAGTAGAATCGGCGACCGTAAGCAGTTGTCCGACTAAGTAAAACCATCAAACCAGTAACACTTGCTGGGGAAATTTTACAAATATCTCAAGCCCGACAACTACAAAACAACTAGGAAAACATTCCTGGTTGCAAACTAACATCGGAGAAACCATCATGTTTGCTAAGCCAAGAATGGCAATCACTTCGCGCGTAGTAATTATCGCGGTAGTTTTGTTTAGTCTGCTAACACCGGCCGAAAGTGCAGGCGCTAGCTCCGGCCAAAAAGTAGAGCATGCTAACAAGCCGAGTGATGTTGTACATCCTGTATATAGATTCGGCAGGCTCGGAAGCTCAGTTAATCCAACTTTCTCATCGCAGAGTGATACCGTTTCATATCAAGTAGCAAATTGCCAGGCTGATGCTAATGGTAACCTTACCATTGCAGCTGGCACAACGTGCAGTTTAGAGGCAGGCTCTTATACTTTTAATAGCATTAGTGTAAGCGGAACGCTTATCATCAACGGAAATCCAACCCTTAATCAAGGCGTAACTATCAATGCTGAGGAATTAACTGTAGAAGCCGATGGGAAGATAAATGCTGATGGAAATGGATATCCTATAGCTACATCGCCGGTGGATGGTTCAGGCCCTGGGGGTGGCAAACGATCTACCGGATGGGGTGGGGGCGGCGGTGGACATGGTGGGCATGGCCAAAACTCAAGTGGTAATGGAGGAGGCACCTATGGATCTGTGACCAATCCTACTCATTTGGGGAGTTCTGGAGGGCCCGGGATAAATGGGTTTGGTAGTCTCTTTGCAGGCGGAGCAGGAGGAGGAGCTATTCACCTCAATGTTAGTGGGACATCAACAATAAATGGAAGTGTTTCTGCAGATGGGAATGCAGGTGTTTATGGAGGTGTTTTTTAGCCCAGCGGTGGAGGGGGAGCAGGCGGTAGTATTTGGATTGAAACTTCTGTATTGGCTGGCACAGGTCTTATTTATGCAAATGGTGGTGTAGCTGCTGATGGAGGAGGTGGTGGCGGCGGCAGGATCGCAATTTATTA
>JAICRQ010000481.1 GCA_025966435.1 Anaerolineales bacterium
CGCCAGCCCCATGTTCCCTACACGCCGGATAAGCGGCATTTGCTGCAGGGATACAAAATCGCGGAAGCGATTCCCTTTGGTGTAATCCGCCCTGCCTTCGATCAAAGGGGTTAGCAGGGCAGGTAAGTATCTCATGTCCATTTGTCCATCGCCGTCGATCTTGACTATGACCTGCGCCTCAAGCGCAAGCGCCTTGAGATAACCTGTAACCATCGCCCCGCCCACACCCTGGTTGGACGGATGACGCATCAGAAGAACCCGAGGATCATCCTTCGCGGAAGCAGATACAAGGTCCGCGGTGGAATCCGGCGAAGCGTCATCCACCACGATGATATGTTTTATATAAGATGGAATCGTTTGTAAAACAGATTGAATTTCCCTCTCAACACGATAACAGGGGATGACTGCCGCAATGCAGTACTTGTCAAATTGCGGTTCGGTCATTCCACCGCAATAATGAATTGATAGTGCGGCTGTCCGCCCTCCTGCACTTCCACTTCTTGCCCCGCATACTTTTTGCGGATGGTATCGGCGATGCGGTTGGCTTCGGCGTGGGTTATATCCTGCCCATAAAAGAGGGTGATGAGTTCACGTTCCGCGGCATTGGCTTTTTCCAGGAACGCCAGGCAGCCCTCTTCAACCGAACCGGCGGAAGCGACCAGTTTACCGTCGAGCAGACCAATCACTTGTCCGCTTTCCACCTTCACGCCGTCAATCTCCACGGAACGGGTGGCGGTGGTAATCTCGCCTGTTCTCACATTTTCGAGTGCTTTGGTCATCTTTTCCGCGACGGCCTGAAGTTCGCCATTGGGATCAAGAGAAAGCAGCGCTGAAAGCCCCTGAGGAACCGTGCGGCTGGGCACTACCATTACCTTCTTCACAGTCACTTCCTTCGCCTGGTTCGCCGCCATCACGATATTCTTATTGTTGGGAAGAATAATGATCTTATCGGTGGGAAGATTTTCGAACGAGTTCAAAATATCCTGCGTGGACGGGTTCATGGTCTGCCCGCCCTCCACCACCGCGGCGACGCCGAGGCTGGCAAAGATGCGACTCAACCCCGCGCCCGGCGAAACTGTCACGACCGCGATCTGCCCGGGCTCCACGCTGGTAAATTGAATGCGGCTGGCTTTGCTCTTCTGGATATCATCCATCTGCGCCAGCAGGTTTTCCATCGCCACTTTCGTGATCGTACCAATCCCCATGATGTAATCGATCGGCTCGTAGCGCTTGTCGAGCGGCACATGGATGTGCATGCGGTACATCCCTTCGCCTTCACCCACCTGGATGGATGTGCCCATCTCTTCCAACCGCCCATAAAATTTTTGCAGATTGAAATCAATCGAAGGTAAAAAGTCCACGACCACTTCGTAGTCCTGTCCCTCTTCCACTTGTTCCATGGCATCCTGCAAATTCATCGCCGAAATCGACTGGACGCTCATTATGGGCGTCTCCAGCGATTCCCCGTACACGTGCCGCAGCATCCCCTCAAGGATGAAGAACAAACCCTTGCCGCCCGAATCGACCACGCCCGCCTGCTTGAGAACGGGCAGCAGCTCGGGAGTCTTTTGGACGGCAGCATCCGCAGCTTTCACCGCAACCTCAAGAATCTGGATGGGGTCTTCCGTGGACTTGAGGGCGGCTTCCGTTGCCAGAGCCACTTCCTTGGCGACGGTGAGGATCGTCCCTTCCACCGGGCGGACGACTCCTTTATATGCGGTATCACGTGCTTCTGCAAATGCCTTTACCACCGTAGGTCCATCCAGGGTTTCTTTGCCATGAACCCCGCGCGCAAACCCGCGCCACAACTGTGAAAGGATCACCCCCGAGTTGCCGCGCGCCCCCAGCAACGCTCCCTGCGACACCGCTCCCGCCATATCGCTGATGCTGCGATGACCCAGGTCCTTGACCTCGTTCCAGGCGGATTGCATCGTCAGGACCATGTTCGTGCCCGTATCCCCATCCGGCACCGGGAACACATTCAACGCATTCACTGTCTGCTGGTTTGTCCGGAGCCAGATCAGACCCGCTTCCACCAGCCGCTTCATCGACTGACCGTTAATTTGCTGCTTACGGAGTTTCTCAACACGTGCGGTATCGACTGCCATGGCTCTTCTGCTCCTAGTACGGATTACTTACGCGTAACCCCGCTACGTGCACATTGACCGTATTGACCTTCAGCCCTATTGCCTTTTCCACATGAAAACGGACGGTATTGGCAACACTCTCCGCCACCGAGTTGATCCGCGTTCCGTATTCCACAATGATATGGATCTCGATATCGATATCTTCCCCGTTATACCGGACCGAGACGCCGCGCGAAGGCTCACGCGTGATCGACTTAACGATGCCATCTGCAAGGTTCATCGGCGCCAGCCCCACCACACCATAGGATTCGAGGGTGGCGTGATAGGCAATCGTCGTAATCGCGTTCGGGGAGACGTGTATCCCGCCTAGTGATGTTTTTTCTTCGCCCATGATATCCCTTTCGTGTTCATTATTTTACCGCTTGTCCGATTGATTTATGAATGTTTTGAATCATGTAAGAAGATTATTTGCACAGCATAACCTACCTTGAGAAAGGTTCCGATGTATGGTAAAATGCCCTGCCCTCGAAAAGGGCAACTGTACTTCGTTCTGGAATTATAGCAAGAAAGGATGCTGCAAGAAAATGGCTAAGTGCGCAAACTGCGGTAAAGCAACCACCTTCGGTCACAATCGTTCATTCTCCCAACGCGCCACCAACCGCACGTTCAAACCGAACCTGCAGAAGACGCTCGTGATGGAGAAGGGTCGCGCCGTGCACAAACTGTTGTGCACCAAGTGCATCAAGACCCTGAGCAAAACCGTAGCGTAAGGTTTTCGATCACGCAACAAAGGTCACGGCAATCGCCGTGATTTTTGTTTTAACCTTTCATGTCACACCTGCACTGGCGTGCGGTGCCAGTGTTGCGAGGAAGGATGAGACGCTTGCGTCGAAATCCGACGAAGCAATCTTTTAGAGGCGAGGAGATTGATTCGCTTCGCTCGCAATGACATCTCGCAGCGTCCTGACTCCTTGTGCCGCGCCTTTGGGATGCTTGAAAACAGCCGTCGCCGCGACGAAGGCAGTGGCACCGGCTTCTTTCATCTTTGGCAGCGTTTCCACGTCGATACCCCCATCTACTTCCAGCCATGCCGAGGATCTCAACGCGTTCAGTTTCTTGCGGATCTCGGACACTTTTGAAACCGTTTCCGGTATGAAA
>JAICRQ010000350.1 GCA_025966435.1 Anaerolineales bacterium
ACATCTCGCAGGATATTTGTCATTTGCAGGGCCACTCCAAGCTTGATTGCATGAGGGATTGCTTCATTACCTTCGAAACCGACAATATACATGCTCATTAATCCTACGGTAGAGGCAGCTCCATAGCAATAGGTGGCAAGTTCCTCAAAGGTCTGATAGCGGAATTGGGAGAGATCGCGCGCGACGCCGTCGATGAGTTGCAGGGCATAGCGGCGCGGGATGTGGTACCGGGTGAGGGTATCGGCCCATGCGGCAGCGATCAGGTCGTTATCTGCGAAGGAAGCGGTTTCCACCATCGCCCGCCAGTAATCCAATTGGCAATCTCGTTCAACGTCTGATGTCTCATCCACGATATCATCTACGGTTCGGCAAAACGCATATAAGGCGCGGACGGCTGCTCGCTTCTCCTCCGGGAGAAGCCCAGAAGCATAATAGAAAGACTTGCTGTGTTGGGACGTGATCTTCTCTGCCTGCCTATATGCTTTGCGCAAAGAAGTATCTCCTGCCCAATAGGAAAAGAAAGGACGATTTTTTGTGTGTGGAATATTCCCCGCCAGAGCAAGAAGTTGATGTTCCCAATTTGTTTGTGCTTGCATACCAGACCTCCAAAGATATTGTTAGCCCTATTGTACAGGTTTTGTCCATATTGTCAAGGTTAGAAAATAAACCTTGACAAATTCTCGACAACCTGTATAATTACGTGAGAACTAAAATCTAGGAGAAATCATGCAAAAAGCAACTGCTCTTGTCATTGGTGCCGGAATCGGCGGGATCGCCACCGCCGCCCGTCTTGCTAAAAATGGATATGATGTTACGGTGCTGGAAAAGGAACCTACCCCCGGCGGGCGCTGCAACCAAATCCTGCGCGATGGTCACCGCTTCGACATCGGACCGACCCTATTCCTCATGCCTGAGATCTGGGAAGAAACTTTTGCGTCGATCGGTGAAAGGATGAACGATCACCTCGACCTCAAGCGTATTGACCCTACGTACAAAATTCATTTTGATGACGGCTTGCAGCTGGAGCTGACCTCAAATCTCGGCGCGATGCAAACGCAACTGGAAGCCGTGGAAAAGACAGCCTTTACCGGCTTTCTGAATTACATCGCCGAGGGGAGCAAGCACTACAAGATGTCGGTAGAGAAATTCGTGGGACGCAATTTCTACAACGTCTTCGAATATTTCTCGCCTGGCAACCTCCCCCTCCTCTTCCAGCTTAAGGCGCTCAAAAAACATCATGCGAATACGAGCCGCTTCTTTGAGGATGAACGCCTCAAAGCCGCCTTCACCTTTCAAAATATGTATCTTGGATTAAGCCCGTACGATGCGCCCGCCACTTACTCCCTGCTTCAATACACGGAGCTCGCGGAAGGCGTGTGGTACCCCATGGGAGGCATGTATGCTTGCATCCAGGCACTCGTGAAGATCGCGGAAAAGCTTGGAGTCAAGTTTATCTACAACGCGCCGGTGAAGAAGTTGCAGGTAAATGGTTCGAGAGTTAAGGGCGCTACCCTGCACGATGGACGTGAATTCACCGCAGATATTTTTGTTGGCAACGCAGACCTTCCCTACATCTACAAAGAATTGCTCCCCGAAAATCAGGAAGCGAAGAATCTGGAGAAAAAACTCTATACCTGCTCTACCATTATGTTCTACTGGGGTGTGGACAAGGAATATCCGCAGATCGCCCATCACAATGTGTTTCTCGGAGGTGAATACAAAGCTTCCTTCGACCAGATCTTCTATGACCATACACTGCCTGAAACACCTTCGTTTTATGTCCACGCGCCGGCGCGCACCGATAAAGCCGCAGCCCCGGAAGGGCAGGAAACGCTGTACGTCCTCGTCCCGGTTGGGCATCTGGATGCGCGCTCGGAACAGGATTGGGAAACGCTCATCGAGCGGGCACGTGAAACGGTGCTCTATCGTCTCGCCAACGAGAAGGGTGCAACGGACCTCAGAGAGCATATCAAATTTGAGATTGCCTACTCACCTCGCGACTGGAAGGAGCGTTTCAATCTGGAAAAAGGCGCGGCGTTCGGGTTGAGTCACAACTTCTGGCAGGTAGGCTATCTGCGCCCGCAGAATCGCCACAAACAATATAAGAATCTCTATTTTACCGGTGCTTCGACCCATCCCGGCACTGGCTTACCAATTGTCTTGCTATCCGCTCGTTTGACAACAGAACGAATTCTTAAGGAAGCAGGTACAATATCTGTACAAAACCTTAACTATGCGGCAAATCATGCATGAGAAGTGTGCAGGTACCAATAATGACCCGCTCGAGGAAACGCTATGGCTAACACAACCCCCGCTTTCAATCTGAAGGTCGTTCTCAAAGAGACAGGGATCGCCGCCGACACGTTACGCGCCTGGGAGCGCCGTTATGGTCTCCCCATGCCGCAGCGCAGCGCGGGCGGACACCGCTTGTATTCACAGCGGGATATTGAGACTATTAAATGGCTCATGAAGCGCCAAGAAGATGGACTTTCCATTTCGCGCGCGGTCGATTTGTGGAATGAGCAGATCGCATCCGGCACCGACCCTCTGGCGGATCTCGTTCAAACGACGCCGATTTTAGCGATAACTGTTCCACCGAAATCTCCTGATACCACCCTTGACTCTTTACGCGCCCAATGGGTCGAAGCCTGTCTGGGCTTTAGCGAATCCACTGCCGAACAGGTCTTGAATCAGGCGTTTTCCATGTTCCCGGTGGAAGCGGTCTGTCTCGAGGTACTGCAAAGAGGCATGTTTGAGGTCGGTGAGCGCTGGTATCAAAACCGTGCCAGCGTCCAGCAGGAACATTTTGCCTCTGCGCTCGCCATGCGCCGGTTGGACTCGTTGCTTAGCGCCTCGCCTGCCCCGACGCGTGAGCAAAGCGTGATTCTAGGTTGCCCACCTGACGAATGGCACACGCTCACGCCGCTGCTGCTCACACTCCTGCTCCGACGCCGCGGGTTGAATGTGATTTATCTCGGTGCCAGTGTGCCTGCAGCACAATTCTCGACCACTGTGAAAGACATCGGAGCAGATCTGGTTGTGCTCGTTGCACAGCAACTCATCACTGCGGCAACCCTGCAACAAACGGCGCAGGCGCTCGCTAGTCAGGCGATCCCTGTCGCGTTCGGGGGACGCATTTTTAACGTCCACCCCGGAATGCCTGCCAGCATCTCTGGACACTACCTCGGGCAGGATCTGCCCGCCGCATTGGATCAAATCGAAACGATCCTTTCTAAGAAGCTCAGGCTGCCTCAGTCAAAAGCTGCATCGCCCCTCTATGAGGCTGCCTATCAGGCATTTGTCTCCAAGCGCGGTCAGATTGAATTGACCCTCAGAGAGTGGATGAAACCGATCTCTCTCACGCCGGACAATCTCCATATCGGCATTCACTTCCTCGGCGAAAATATCAGTGCTGCGCTCCAGCTTGGTGATATATCCTATGTTTCCGGGGAAGTGGCATGGTTGAAGGTGCTGCTTAAATTTCATGAGGCACAGCCAGAGCAGCTCATCCATTTTATGGAGGCCTATTCCGAAGCTGTGAAACAAAATATTAACAGTCATGGCAAACCGATCTCTGATTGGCTTACCGCAGAAATAGAAAATTTGAAAGCTAAATAAGCAAATATGCAGAATATCGAAAAAGACAGTTTCCTTCCGATGGAAATAAAACATGACCTTTCCATTTCGATGGCGCGGGCAAATATCATTGTCGCGTTTATAAGCATTCCTGTGGTCATTTTGCAGTTCGTTGGTTTCGTCGGGCTGCATGGGATCGAAAATTTAAGCATTCAATGGAATTTGCTTGCCCTCATTGTTGTCCTGGTGCTGGGAGTAGTGATCCATGAACTCATTCATGGTATTACCTGGGTGATCTTTGGGCGCAAGCCATTTTCAGCGGTCAAATTCGGTTTTCAATGGAAAACCTTCACGCCTTATGCTCATTTGAAAGAACCTGTGGAAGTGAATGCCTACCAGCTAGGCGGATTCATGCCAGGTTTCCTGCTGGGAATACTGCCGTACATTATGAGCCTCATACTTGGCAACGGCGATCTGTTCTGGTTTAGCCTTTTCCATACGTCTGCTGCAGGCGGAGATTGGCTGATCCTCTGGCTCCTTCGCCATGTAAAAGCAGGCAAGCAAGTGGAAGATCATCCGACCAATGCCGGCTGTTATGTGTTGGAGCCATGAGCGCGAGGTCTAGAGAAACAATGCTAAAAATAAAGCCTAAAATCCGGCTTCTAGAGAAAAGCGATATACCGGTGATCGCCCAGGCCTTTCGAGAGATAGGCTGGAATAAACCCGCTTCACAGTATGAACGTTATCTCTCTCAGCAAGAGCTGGGTGTACGCAATGTGTATGTAGCA
>JAICRQ010000524.1 GCA_025966435.1 Anaerolineales bacterium
ACCAAAGCGTAACAGCTCGTTCCAGGTGCCAGTTTCATATACGATGAATTCGCCGTCGCGGTACACGGCAATCCGGCTGCTATCTGCACTGAACTGGGGACGGAAATATGCCGGTATCTCGGCGACGAACTCTTCACTTGCTGTATCCCAGATCAAGACCTGATCCGTTGGTTTGAGTGCAATCCATCTTCCATCCGGGCTGACAGCGATGTCCGGTGCAGATGTTTCTCCCTCCCAAAGGACCGACTCCACTTCGCCAGCGTTCATATCCCAGACAACAAATTTACCCGGGTGCACGGCATAGATCAATTTCTGGCCATCGGGTGTAAATGCCAGGTCGGCGATCGCGGTTTCCGCCTCATTCTCCGGGATAATGGCGATCACCTCTTCTGTGCTGGCATCCAGGATCAGGAGAAAAGGAACCCCGCCTGGGCTTGATGAATCCTGCCCATTGCAAAATATATTTCCACTGCGCAGGTCTGCCTCAAGCGCCTTCGAACAGCCGCCTACAGCGAGAAACGCACCGTCCGGGCTCAAAGCAACAGCGGAGATATCCATTTCGTATGGGTCCACGCTGGCTTCGGTTGCCACTGCGAGCCAATACTGGTGCAGCAATCTCACCTGCTTCAAGTTCTCGGGACGGATGGCATCGGCTGGGATCGGTGTGGGAGGTAGTGTAGCGGTCGGGGAGGAGGCAATCAGGTTCGATGTGGCGGGAGGCTCAGGGGTAGACCGGGGTGTAGTCACTGGCAAACGCTGTTTCTCAGGCGAGCAGGCGGAAGAAAGCATGAGTAAAAAGCAGATGTATAAGCCACTCAACCTTATATGGTTATTCATTACAGATCATTATATGGGAATCAGGCAGGAATTCAATGAACGCCGAGCTTTGACTCCGAGAATAAAACGAATCCCTCGTACTTATGTTCTATTAATGATAGAATCGCTCCTTCTTAGAGGAGCGATTTCATGTCCCCAGAAACCATCATCGTCGATCGGTTAAGCAAAACATACCAGGTACCCGAACGGGAAGGCGGCTTTGGGTCCGCCGTGCGCAGCTTCTTTAAACGCAAATACAAAGATGTGAAGGCTGTGCAACAAGTGGACTTCAAGATCACCCAGGGAGAGATCGTGGGTTTCCTCGGACCAAACGGTGCAGGAAAAACCACCACATTAAAAATGCTTTCCGGCTTGCTGCACCCCACTGGCGGCGCGGCAAGTGTGCTGGGCTTCACTCCCTGGGAACTGAAGCCTGAATATCTGCGCTCGATGACCCTTGTCATGGGACAACGCAACCGGCTCGCGTGGGATATCCCCGCCGCCGATTCGTTTTTGCTCAACCAGGCGATCTATCGCCTCCCGGACGAAGAATACAAAGCAACTTATAAAGAGCTGGATGAGCTCCTCGAGCTCGAACCGATCATGAAAAAACCGGTGCGTAACCTCTCGCTCGGCGAACGCATGAAGTGTGAGATCGCCGCCGGTTTGCTGCACCGCCCGAAGGTACTTTTCCTGGATGAACCCACGATTGGTCTCGACATCACCGGTCAGGTGCGCATTCGTGAGTTTTTACGGGAATACAATAAGCGCACCGGCGCGACGATTTTGCTGACCAGCCATTACATGGCGGACGTCACCGCATTGTGCGAGCGTATCATCATCATCCATCACGGTCAGCTCAAGTATGACGGCGGCATTGGCGACCTTTCGCGCAAGATTGCGCCCTTCAAATTGATCGGCGTACGATTGGCGGAGGCGGACTCACATGACCTGACTCAGTATGGTACGCTGGTGCAAAATGAGGAGGACTGGGAGAAGCAATACATTCAAGTCAAGGCGGAGGATGTAACCCGTGTCACATCCGGTCTTTTGGCAAACCTTCCGATCCACGACATTACCATCACCGATCCTCCGATTGAGGATGTGATCGAGCAGGCGTTTAATCAGTGACATAAGGAGTGCTATGCTCAAAATCTTCCAACGTCTCTGGCAAGTGAACTGGGCGGAACAATGGCAGTATCGCGCCAACCTGATCATGTACCTGCTCTACTGGCTGGTCTCTCCTATTATCTATCTCTCTGTGTGGACGAGCATTGCCGCCAGCAAGGGCAGTGTCAACGGGCTTACAGTCAATGACTTTACAACCTACTATATGACGCTATTGATCGTTGACCAGATCACGAGCAATATCGTCATCCATACCTTTGCTTATAAAGTGCAGGATGGCTCGCTTTCAGGAGAGTTGGTTCGCCCCATCCACCCTATGCTGACCAATGCTCTGGTAAACAACATTGCATTTAAAGTTCTTACCATTATGGGCTTTATACCCGTTTGGACAATCTTGTATTTTTTGTTCAAGCCAGACTTTAGCAGTGTCACGTGGACGGGAATTTTGTTAGCCATCCCTGCGATGATTATGGGATTCTTAGTCGGCTTTTTGCTTTCTGCGGCGATTACAGCGCTTGCATTCTGGACCACGCGCGTCTATTCCATTCATGAGTTTTACTACGCTCTCATGTTGCTGTTCTCCGGTCAATTTGTCCCTCTCATACTCATGCCAAAACTCATCCAGGATATTGCACAATTTCTACCGTTCCAGCTGCTCATTTACTATCCTGTTCAACTCATTTTGGGAAACCTATCGTCTGCTCAAATCGTTCAGGGCTATGTAGCTGGCTTGATTTGGCTGGCAATTTCCATCGTCTTATTCAACTGGGTCTGGCGGAACGGTGTGAAACAGTATTCAGCGGTAGGAGCATAAGTATGAACGTTTTGAAATTGCTCTCCGCGTTCCTAAAAGTCAATATTCAGATGTCTCTGGCCTACCGGGCGGATACCGTCGTCAATATTTTGCTGAATGTGATGTGGCTGGGCTGG
>JAICRQ010000434.1 GCA_025966435.1 Anaerolineales bacterium
AGCTTCCAGACCTTTAAGGTCTATTATTTGGTGGTAAGATTCGGTGGATGAAACTCAATCTTGCTCTTGCACAGATCGCTACAAAACTGGGGGACGTCGAAGCAAATCTCGAAAAGCACCTCAACTACATCAAGCAAGCCAGGGAACAGAACGCCGACCTTGTCGTTTTCCCTGAACTTTCTCTGACGGGCTATGTCGTGCAGGACCTGGTTGCCACGGTCGCCCACAGACCGACCGAAGACGACTCCATTTTTAAGCACCTTCTCAAAGCGAGCCAGGATCTCGACCTTGTGATTGGCTTCGTAGATGAGGATGATCGCCATCGCTTCTACATTGCCTCCACGTACCTTTCGGGTGGGCGTGTTCTCCATGTGCACCATAAGGTTTATTTGCCCACCTACGGTCTGTTTGACGAGGGACGTTTCTTTGCCTGGGGGGATAAGGTCCGTTCATTTGACACGCGTTTCGGTCGCGTCGGATTACTGATCTGCGAAGACTTCTGGCACGCTTCGCCTCCTTATTTGCTCTGGCTCGACGGTGCGGACATTATGCTCTTTTCCTCCGCCTCGCCCGGGCGCGGGTTGACTGACCGCGAAAAACTGGAATCGGCTCGCTGGGTAGAACGGGTGAGTAAGGCATATGCCAGTATGTTCACCTCCTTTGTGGTGCATTGCAACCGCGTGGGTTATGAGGATGGTTTGCATTTCTGGGGTGGCGCCACGGTCAATGACCCGAATGGAGAATTGCTTGCCCAGGGTCCTTATTTTGAAGAGGCGCTCACGCTGGTAAAGCTGGATCTGAATCAATTGCGCCGGACGCGCGCCCGGCTTCCCTTGTTGCGTGATGAGCGAACCAACCTGACGATGTCAGAATTACAAAGAATCTTGCAAAAATAAGATGATAGATCTTGTGATTAATACCGATGTTGCCTGGATGATCCTCACCGGCTTTATCAAAAGCGAAGTGACGCGCGTCGGCTATTCGCGGGCCGTGATCAACCTGTCAGGCGGGCTGGACTCGGCTCTCTCGTGCGCGCTGGCAGCGGAGGCTCTCGGACCCGAAAACGTGCTCGCTCTGCGCCTGCCGTATCGAACCTCGTCGCCAGACTCCCTGGAGCATGCCCAGTTGATGATCGACCAGTTCAGGGTGCAGAGTAAAACCATCGAGATCACGGAGATGGTAGACCCTCTCATCGCGCAGGATCCCGAAATGTCGAAGACGCGTAAAGGGAACATAATGGCGCGCTCTCGCATGATCGTTTTATACGACCAGTCCGAAGTATTCAAGGGGCTTCCAATCGGCACCAGTAACAAGACAGAAATCCTTTTGGGGTATAGCACTCTATGGGGTGACATGGCATCTGCGCTCAACCCGATTGGCGACCTGTATAAGACGCAGGTGCGACAGCTTTCGCGTGCACTTGATATCCCAGCTCCCATCATGGACAAGCCGCCATCCGCTGACTTGTGGATAGGTCAGACCGATGAAAGCGAGCTTGGGTTTACGTATGAGCAAGTAGATAAACTGTTGTTCTTACTTGTTGACCAACGGTATAGTGTACAGGAGTGTATCGATGAAGGCTTTGACAAGGCCTTCGTCAATGCAGTGATGACGCGGGTGCGGCGTTTTCAATTTAAACGCATGATGCCCCCCATCGCCAAGGTGAGTAACCGTACCGTTGGATATGATTTCCTTTATCTGAGAGACTGGGGAACGTAGCCAGTATTCCCAAACCCTGAAAAGCAGAAGGCATGCCTTCTGCTTTATGCTGTAAGGCCTCCACATGATCCATATTCCACCCTCTCTAAAACATCGCCGTTTTTTCTATTTGTGGGCAGGACAGCTGCTTTCCATTGCGGGGACGCAAATGCAGATCTGGGCGCTGTTCTGGCACATTCGTACACTGACGGACCAGCCCATCGCACTCGGCGGCGTGGGATTATCGCGTATCCTGCCGATTATCATTTTTTCATTAGTCGGCGGTGTAATCGCTGATTCCTTCGACCGCCGTAAGGTGATGTTCGTTACTCAATTGGCTGCCGCGCTGGTGGCGCTTGCGTTGGGTTTGCTGACCCAGTTTGGGCAGATCAACATCTGGCTGATTTACGCACTGACAGCCTTCCAGGCAATCGCTATAGCGTTTGATGGCCCGGCGCGTCAGGCGCTTGTCCCAAATCTTGTTCCGGCGAAAGATCTGCCTAACGCTTTCAGTATGACATCCATCGCCTGGCAAACGGGAGCGATCATCGGACCTGCGCTTTCGGGTTTTGTCATCGCTTTTGGGGGTCAAGAAGCCGTATATTACATCAACGCGGTCTCCTATTTCGCCGTGATCTTTGCTTTGCTTCTCATTGGTCCCGTTACACAGACGAAAACCGCCCGCATCGCGGGTGTGAGCTGGAGCTCAATTAAAGAGGGAATTAACTTTATCCTGAGCAAACCCATCATTATTTCCACAATGCTGTTGGATTTTGTTGCCACGTTTTTTGCCTCTGCCAATACGCTGATGCCAATCATCGCCCGTGATGTTTTGCACGTGGGGGTAGTGGAATATGGATGGCTTTCTGCCGCGCCTTCAGCGGGAGCCGTCATAGCCGCGCTGGTCATTTCGCAGCTTCCCGAACTTCGCAGGCAGGGACAGATTTTTCTCGGGTCGGTAGTCGTTTTCGGCGCCGCGACCGTGGTTTTTGGCGCGGCAACGTCCTTGGTCCTGGCGTGGTTCGCCCTGGCGGTGACGGGCGCCGCGGACTCGGTCAGTACCATTATCCGGAACACCATCCGCCAGCTGCAGACGCCCGACCACATTCGCGGGCGAATGACCAGCGTCAACCAGATCTTCTTCCAGGGAGGACCGCAATTGGGGGAGGTCGAAGCAGGAGTCGTGGCGCAGTTGTTCGGGGCTCCTATTGCAATTATCACCGGTGGGATCGGTTGCATCGTCGGGATGTGGCTGATCATCCGAAAATGGCCGCTTCTGCTCACGTACAATGGGGATGAGCATCTTCCTGTAACCGCACCCGCTGATTAGTGTAACCTTACGATTCCCGTACGATTCGATGGCTATACTCACTTAGGTGTTGACTTGTACCTCGATTATGAATATACTGAAACCATTGAGGTACACATTCTATGCGAGTAGTGACCTACAAAGCAATTATCCCCTGACAAGCACGCGCGTTTTCGCGTGCTTTTTATTTTCCAATCCTGAAAGGAGATCAAAATGGACTATGGAATGATCGGAAAGAGAGAGAAGGCAAAACGCTATGCAGAAGAACAAAATCGTTTCCTCCTGAACAAGTTTGATGTGACCTTTCATGGCGACAACAACAATCACCATGTAACCTTTGACGAGGGTGAGTTCAATTGCGATTGCGAATTTTTCATCACACACAAACGCTGTGCGCACACAATGGCGCTGGAGATCAAATTTCAAGGTCTTCTGCCCGAAGCCGTTGAATCCTAACTGGCCAATTGAATCCCAAATCAACTACCCTCCAGCAAAGGAGGGTAGTTGCGTTAATAAGAGCTAATTTAGAAATTATGAGACAAACCGAAAAAAAGGCCGTTTTCGATTAGAATCCATCCATCATGACAACCCTTTCCACAGGACCGCTTTCCGAAAAGCATCGTAA